>JAGQSP010000555.1 GCA_020439485.1 Acidimicrobiales bacterium
ATGCCACCCATGCACCAGCAGCCCTATGTGGGCAAGTCGGCCTTTGCTCACAAGGCGGGCTTGCACACCAGCGCCATCTCCAGACGAGCCGACAGCTACGAACACGTCGACCCGGCGGCGGTGGGCAACCACACCAGGTTCTTGGTGTCCGACCTCAGCGGCCGGGCCACGATCGAGCTCAAGGCTGCCGAGTTCGGAATCGAACTCGATGGTGCAGCTGTGTCCGACCTGGTCGACCGGCTCAAGCGTCTCGAGCACGAGGGTTATCACTACGAGGCGGCAGACGCCTCGCTCGAGATCTTGATGCGCGAGGCCTCCGGCTGGAACCCAGACTGGTTCGATGTCGAATCGTTCAGGGTGGTCACCGACCGCCGCGTCGATCGCAGCTTCGACACCGAGGCCACGGTAAAGGTGCTCGTCGGCGACCAACGTCGCGTTGCTGTCGGCGAGGGCAACGGTCCGGTCAATTCGCTCGACTCGGCTCTTCGTCAGGCCATAGGCGAGTTCTACCCCGAGCTGACCCGTATCCATCTGACCGACTACAAGGTGCGTGTCCTCGACTCGGCTGCCGCCACCGCGGCGGTCACCCGTGTGCTGATCGACCAGAGCGACGGTGAAGAGGTCTGGACGACCATCGGGGTTTCCGAGAACATCATCGAAGCCAGCTGGCTCGCCTTGCGAGACGGCCTCTACTACGGCCTGCTGCGAAGCGGCCACGACCAGGATTGATCCACGGAGGATCCCATGGCAGCCCCCTCATATGTACCGACATCGCCAACAGCGAAGGTGCGCAGCTACAGCGGTCCTGGTGTCGTCCCCGACAGCTGGTCGGCCGATCGCAGCGCAGCCGTGGATGGGCCCCAGCCACGGGGAGGGATGTACGGCAGCCAGGGACCAGACCAGGGCTACGCGCTGAAGCTCGCCGAGGCGCTGCGCCCCAAGCTGGTGCTGACCGAGGGCGAGTCGGCCGACGACGTCTTGGCCGGCGCCGTGCAGATCGGGCTCAAGCGCGCGTCGTTGTTCACCCGCGGCCCGGTGATCCACGACCTCAAGATCGCCTTGAACCTGTGGGGGTTCCTCGGTGACGCGCCGGCCGAGTTGGTCGAGCTGCGCAAACAACACTTCGACGGCGTTGCCAACCCTCACCACTGGGTACACATGCGAGCGCTGTCGGCCATGATCAGCGACGAGGTGCTGCGCCGCACCCCCGCCCAGATCGAATCCGAGCACCGCTCGAACTGGCGCTCGCTGCTGGGGCTGACCTGAGCCCGGCTCCCCGCCGCTTCGACCCACGCCTCGGCTAGCGTCACGGTCATGGAGTTCGACTACTCGAGCTGGGTGCGGCTGCACCGCATCGCCAACGCCGAGTTCGACTTTCGCGTTCGCCAGATCTTGCCCGAGTGGTGGGGTGCATCGACCCCGTGCGAAGAGTGGGACGTCTACGACCTGGTGAACCACTGTGTGGCCGAGAGCATGTGGGTGCCGCTGCTGCTTGCGGGTCATCACCCCAAGACCATCGGTGGTCTCGAAGGTGATCTCATAGAGGGCGATCCGGTCGATGTCTGGGAGGGCGCTCGCCTCGACGCGCTCGACGCGGTCGACGACTCTGGGGGTGACACCGAGGTGCACCTCGAGAGCGGGGTCACGACCGCGTTCGAGTATGTCCGCCAACGCACGGTCGATCTGGCCGTGCACGCCTGGGATCTGGCGCGCGCCATAGCAGTCGACGAGGCGCTCGACGCCGACCTGGTCGAGGGCGTGGCGTCCTATGTTTTACCCAGAGCCCACCACTTCCAGGCCGGGTCGCTCCTATTCGAGCCCTCGGTGCCGTCGACACCCGGCGCCGACCTGCTCGAGAAGGTACTGAACGTCCTCGGCAGGGAGACCGACTGATGGATCCGCGACAAGAGCACATCGAGGG
>JAGQSP010000556.1 GCA_020439485.1 Acidimicrobiales bacterium
ATCAGCCTCGACATGTCCGAGTACATGGAGAAGCACACCGTCAGCCGTCTGGTGGGTTCGCCCCCGGGCTATGTCGGCTACGACGAGGGCGGCCAACTCACAGAGGCCGTCCGACGCAAGCCGTTCTCGGTGGTGCTGTTCGACGAGGTCGAGAAGGCGCATCCAGACGTGTTCAACACGCTGCTGCAGATCCTCGAAGAGGGTCGCCTCACCGACTCTCAGGGTCGCTCGGTCGACTTCCGCAACACGATCCTGATCATGACCTCGAACCTGGGTACCCGCGATCTCCGCAAGGTCAATGTTGGCTTCTCCAAGGTCGACGAGGCTGTCAGCTACGCCCGCATGAAGGAAAAGGTCAACGACGCTCTGAAGGAACACTTCCGCCCAGAGTTCTTGAACCGCATCGACGAAACCATCGTCTTCCACGAGCTCTCGCTCGAGGAGGTCACCGAGATCGTCGACCTCATGATCGCCCGCACTGCAAAGCAACTCGAAGCTCAGGGCCTGGGCCTCGAGCTCACCGATGCTGCCAAGACGATGCTGGCTCGCAAGGGCTACGACCCGACGTTGGGTGCACGACCGCTGCGCCGCGCAATCCAGCGCCATGTCGAGGACGCTCTGTCCGAGCGCATTCTCTACAAGGAGTTCCACGCCGGGAACATCATCATCGTCGACGCCGACGAGGAGAACGACGAGATCGTGTTCCGTGCGATCGAAGGGTTCGAGCCGCCTCAGATCGAGATGGCCGACGCCGGCGCTGAGTGAGGTACAAGGCTGCGCTGTCGCTGGCGGCAGCGTCGGCCCTGCTCACCGGGTGCCGATTAGACCTAGCTCTGAATGTCGACATGGCCGAGGACGGAACGTCCTCGGTCATGTTCACTCTCTATGCCGATGACGAGGTGGTGTCGGGTATCGATCTCGACACCATCGATCTGGGTGGCGTGATCGACTCGGGTTGGGCCGTCAGGGGCCCCGAGGCCGTCGACGGTGGGGCTCGGCTCGAGCTCGCTCTGAACGAGGTGTCACCCGAAGATGTCGCACGGGTGGTTTCCCAGGTCGACGATGGGCGACTGTTCGAAGTATCGGCTGTTGAGGTCGTGCCCTCGATCGGCCGAACGGACTACCGGGTGGCGTTGTCGGCCTTGCCCGAGGCCACGGTCGCGGATTTCACCGACCCCGAACTGGCTCAGTTGTTCGGCGGTGAACCCTTCGGCGAAAGCCTCGCCGAGCTCGAGGCGCGTGCCGGCGGCCCCCTCGACGGCGCGGTATCGGTGTCTGTCCACGCGAGCGTTCCGGGTCAACCACCCCAGGACGCATCGGTTCTGTTG
Organism: Acidimicrobiales bacterium; assembly: GCA_020439485.1. GTDB lineage: Bacteria > Actinomycetota > Acidimicrobiia > Acidimicrobiales > Poriferisodalaceae > JAAETH01. The sequence goes on from JAGQSP010000556.1 coordinate 1,329, forward strand.
TCCGATGAAGCCGCCAGGTCGGTCGATGTGATGGCTACTGCAATAGACGGCTCTGTGCTCGAGTCGAGGGCTCAGGCTGCAGACGCCAGGGCCGACTATGACCGGGCCTGGCGTTGGGTGGCGTTGTCGTGGATGGCCGCTGCCGTGCTGGCGGGCGCGCTGGTGGTGGTGCATCGGCGTCGTCGGCCCACCACCAGGGTTCCGACGATTTAGCTCCGAAGCCCCACGCGACGTCCCACCCCTCTGCGAGACTTGGGCGGTGGCTCGAAACAAGGTCTCGTATCTGTGTCGGTCGTGCTCGACACCGGCTCCAAAGTGGACAGGTCAGTGCGCTTCCTGTGGCGAGTGGAACACGCTCGTAGAA
>JAGQSP010000557.1 GCA_020439485.1 Acidimicrobiales bacterium
TGCTCACAGACGGCCTCCTACCAGCAGCCGACCAAGCCGACCCGACCGAGGGCGTTAGGCAGAAGGCTGCGGGTTGTGTGAACCTGATCGTCGACATCGACCAACTCGAAAGGCCCGACGGGCTGGCCTACACGATCGACGGCGCCCAGGTGCCGGGATCGATCGCTCGTGGGATGTTGTGCCGGGCCCAGATCAACGCCTGGTACCAACAAGCCGACAGGCGCCTTTTGGATCTGGCCTACGACGTCGAATACGCCACACCGACACAGAAGCTGGCCCTAGCCGTCCGAGATGGGACATGCCGCTGGCGGCACTGCAACACCGAAGCCCAACGCTGCGAGGCCCATCATCTGCATCATCGCGAACACGGCGGATCGACCGACCTCGACAACCTGGCGCTGTTGTGCCCGCACCACCACGACCGGCTCCACCAAAACGGCAACCGCCTGGTCATGGGAGACACGCCAGACCACTGGCAACTCCAAGACGCCCACGGCACCGTCGTCAGCAAATGGACCAAACCACCACCACGAAGACGAAAGCCGGCCGACAAATCGCCAAACCAAACCGCACGAGTTGGCTAGCGGCCGAACCGGCGGCAAGAACCGGCCCGGGAACGCACGATCGTCAAGTCGCGCCACCACGAACGAGCCGACCGGGACGCTCGCCGGTGTCTCGATCGTCGGCCCGTGTCCGGGTTCCAGCGACAAGCGTGGCCAGGTACCCCTCCACCGGTTGCAGCAGACGAACCGAACCATCCGGAAGGTCGGCGTGGGCTCGGGGTCGCCGCACGGTCAGGCGGTCCAGGTCGATCACATTGATGTCGGCCCTCAAACCGGGCATCAACCTGCCGCGGTCGGCGAACCCATAGAGGTCTGCGTTGCGGCCGGTCTGCTTGTGAACCAGCGCCTCGATGGCAATCCGTTGACCCCGGCTGCGATCACGCCCCCAATGGGTCAGCTGGGTCGACGGTGACGAGCCGTCGCAGATGATCTTCACGTGTGCGCCGGCATCGGCCAGACCCACGACGGTAGTGGGGTCGGTCAGCATCGTTCGCACTGCGTCGAGATTGCCGTCGACATAACCGGCACCCAACAGGGCGACCACATTCGACCCATCGCCCTGGGCCAGGTGGTCGTACATGGCCTCGTCGGGGGTCACCCCTCTGCTGGCCGCTATCGACCCGATCATCTTGTCGGGACCAGGCTCGTAGTCGACGACATCGTCCACCACATACATGATCGGAACCGCCGCGGCCAGGTCCAACGCCAGCGCCTCCATCGAGCCGGGCAGCTCGGGAGGCACAATGTCAGAAGCCAGCACTCGCTGGCGCATCCCCTCACCCCGCATCGCCGCCGCCCTCTCGGGCACCGGCAGATGGGCCAGCTCTTCGAGATAGACCCGGTGCCGCATGAACGGGTGGTACCCGGCCAACATCGACAACAGCCCCACAGGCCTAGAAGCGACCTGGGGAAACATCTGCGCGCCGGCAGCGTTGGCCTGCGCGCAATACGACAAGACTTCGCGCCAGGCCTCGGGGAAGTCCCTGCTCTGAACGGTCGTGAACGTCACCTTCTGCCCGGTCGCCACCGACAGACGCCGAAGCAGGTCGAGCTCGTGGTCCTGGGTGAAACGGTCACCGCCAAACCGCTCCATCAGGCCGATCGACTGCGAGGTGATGGCCTCGAACACACCTCCCCCGCCCGCAGACATGCCCTGAGCCAAGGCCATCAGCTCGACATCGGCAGCAAAGGTGCCAGGCACCGGAGTTCCGTCGATGCTGCGGTGGAACACCGTGCGCGACGTCGAACATCCGACAGCTCCGGCACGGACCGCCTGTTCCACCAGCGTCCGCATGGCTTGGAGGTCCTCGGCGGTGGCGTCCTCGTCACGAATGCCGCGCTCGCCCATCACGTTGAAGCGCACGGCGCCGTGCGCGATCTGCGCCGCGACGTCGAGGGCATACTCACGTCCACCCAGGAAGTCGAGGTACTGCCCGAAGGTCTCCCACTCGCCCCACGGAACGCCCGCCGAAAGGGCCGAACCCGGGATGTCCTCGACCCCCTCCATCAGCTCGATGAGGGTCTGCTCCTCGCCCGGACGGCACGGAGCAAAGCCGACCCCACAGTTGCCCATGACCAGTGTTGTGACACCGTTCGAGAACGACGGATCCATCTGGTCGTCCCAGGTGACCTGCCCGTCGAAGTGGGTGTGCACATCCACCCATCCCGGCGTCACGATGGCTCCGTCGGCGTCGATCTCGCTGCGGCCCGTCAGCTTGCCACCGACGGCAGTGATGTGGGTGCCGTCGATGCCGACGTCGCCCACGAACGCATCGGCACTAGTGCCGTCGACGATGGTTCCACCCTTGATCACGATGTCGTGTTGTGCCATCGCACGAGCGTTCCACAGTGCCGCAGGGTGGGCAACAACACCCGCTGGCGATCAGCCCGACAGCCACCCTGGCGGCGTAGATGGTGCTCTACCCTCGACCGCTGCCGCGACGCACTGTGCGAGGCTGCCGAAGCGAACCTGGCGGCCCGACAGCCCGGGTGCATAGTGGGCGTACTTGCCAGAGTTGGTCATCAGCACCCTCGCAGAGGGCGGAAAGACGGGCTCGGAGATCGAGCACCAGCACAGGTCGCTGACGATCCGCACACCGCAGCCGGTGAGGCGAGCATGAGTACCCGAACCGGCGATGGCCTCAAGGGTGGCCCGGCCCAGCGTCACCACCGTGTCGACCACCACCTGTCGCCCGTCCAACAACACGGCCAGCATGTCGCATTCGCTCTGTGACATGTGCGGGCTGCCAAGAGCCACCAGGTCAACCTCGGACGAGCCGCTGTTGAAGCGCTGCCACAGGTGTTCGAAGTCGTCGGCGGTCACCTCAACCCTGTCGGCATCGGAAACCGGTTCCAGGTCGGCTTCGGGGGTCACCCCGGCGATGTGAAGCATTGGCGCCGCCGATGTCGTACCGAACGCTGCACACATCGCCTTGAGGTCGTCAGCCGACGGAGCCGAACGTTCGAGCCCCACCACCAGCGGAATACGGTCTGGGGCCGCCTGACCCACCAGCCAGCCCAGCATCGGCCAGAACGAGTCGTCGGCGCCCTCGGGCTGGGCCACCTCGACGATGCGCCGCGGGGCGCGGTTGGCGTCGATGTACACGCCCGACTGCGGAGCCCGACCGGTGATCGCAATGCACAGATCGAGAAAGTCTGGATGCTTGACGGTGCGCGCACCCAGCACAGAGTTGGCGTAAACAACAGCGTTCGACTCGGCCCA
>JAGQSP010000558.1 GCA_020439485.1 Acidimicrobiales bacterium
GCCGGCCCGCTGCTGGGCACGTTCTCGACGCCGGAGATGTCAAGGCGCACGCCTGGCATCAGCTCGGGCCGGCCGAAGGCCCTGGCGAAGTCTTGGATCTCGAGTCCGCTGACGGTGGGCACACCCTCGGGTTTGCCCAGGTGACGCACCGGCCAGCCCTTCAGGGCCGCCACCGCTGCCAGGCGTGGGTCGGGGTTGGCCGCCACCGGGTGCCCGACCCCGGCCAGCATCGGCACGTCGAAATAGCTGTCGGAGTACGCCCAGCAGTCGGCCGGGTCTATCTCGTTGCTGCGGCACCAGTCGCGAACGGCCCGCCACTTGTTGCGTTCCCAGACGAACGGCCCGTCGATGGCGCCGGTGAACTTGCCGTCCTCGCTGGCCCACTTGGTGGCGATGACTGCGTCGGCCCCGATGGCCTTGACGAAGGGCTTCACCAATTGTTTGGGGCTGGAGGTCGCCACCACGATCTTGCGGCCCTCGGCCCGGTGTCTGGCGAACTCGAGCGGCACGAACCCGAACAACAGGTCGGTCAGCTCGGGAACCGCCGCCTTGGCCGCCCGCTTGACGGCGTCGACAGGCCAGCCCGCCGACGCCCGAGCCGTGGCCTTGGCCAGGCGCATCGACACCCGCGTTTCGCCGACGATGCCGAAGATGGTGTTTATGGCACCCAGCCCCGGCAGGTCGACCGACGGGCCCAGCCCTTCGGCTGCCAAAGCGTCTTTGAACACCGCCCCCGACGACCCGCCGATGAGTGTTCGGTCGAGGTCGAAGAATGCAGCTCCTGGCGCGGTGGTCATGCCTGTCCTTCCTCGACCGCGCCCGGCGCGGACCTGTTGATTGCCTCGTTGGCCGTCACATACGAACGGTGCACGCTCAAGAGCGCCAGCTTCTGTTCGTCGCTGAGCCTCGGATCGACCCTGATAGCGGTCTCGGTATCGAGAACGTCTTCGTTGGTCGGCCTGGAGTCGAGCAAACCGGCAGCAACCAGCATCGTCTCGACCCTTATGTTCAGCGCCGTCGCCAGCGACTTCAAGACCTTGACCGATGGCTGATGCATGCCTCGCTCGATCTGCGAAACATAGGGGTCGGAGAGGTTGGTGAGCTTGGCGAGCTCGCGCTGGCTCAGCTCCTTCAATCTTCTCTGACTTCGGATGAACGCGCCGAGCCGCCCCCATTCGTCGGGGGCGGTCTCGTCGTGTCGTGGCTGATCAGCCATCGCGTCTCCAGGTACGACCCGAATCGGCCTAAGACTCAGGACTGAGCTTTTGCCTCGGAGGTCTCGTCGGCAACATCTTCGGCCGCGTCAGCGCTGGCAGCAACTTCGTCTGTCTCGCCGCGCTTGGACTTCCAAGCATCGATCAGGCCCGAGGTGAACTTGCGGTTCATCTCGCCGGCCTTCTGGGCGAACTTCTTGCCACGCTCTGCGAGGTTGCCGAACACGTCACCGGCCTTTTCCTTGCGCTTGTCGGTGACCTCGTTGAAGCGCTCGTGCGCCTTCGAGGCCAGGTCTCCGGCCTTGCCGGTGACCTCGGAGAGCTTCGGTGCCTTCTCGGCGAGAACCTCGGAAGCCTTCTCGTTCAGGCCGACGATCTTGTCCTGGACCTTGCCGACGCGCTCCATGACCACATCGGTTGCATTCTCGGCCTTGCTCTCGTCGACGACTGGGTTCTCTTCGATGGGGGTTTCGGTAGCCATGTGGAGCCTCCTCCTTGAATCTGGCCGGAATCTGTGCCAGCCACGCTCGTGCGTACTATCCCAAGCATAGGGACTTGATCCGGGAAAATCACGCAGGTGCGAACTTTTCTTACAAATCGCGCGGCTTGCACCTGCGCGCTGTGTCGGGCAGGCGGGACCGAACGCTCGTGAAGTACGATTGCGGCGTGAGCCCAGACTCCCGGCCCGTCATCGACGATCGCACCGGCAAGTACTACCCAGTTGTAAAGGCCATGCTGGGCCCCGCGTCCCGGCACTTGTGGCGCACCAAGATCACCGGGCTCGAGAACATCCCGGCCAACGGTGGGGCGATCATCGCCCCCAACCACATCTCGTTCCTCGATTCGGCCCTACTCATGGGAATCCTCCCCCGACAGATCCTGTTCGTCGGCAAGGCCGAATATCTCGACGACTGGAAGACCAAGTACCTGTTCCCCGCCACCGGAATGATCCCCATCGACCGCAGCGGCGGCAAGGCCAGCACCGCGGCTCTGGACGCGGCGGCCGGGGTGCTCGAGTCGGGGCGCCTGTTCGGCATCTATCCAGAAGGCACCAGGTCGCGGTCGGGATTCCTACACAAGGGTCGCACGGGCGTGGCCCGCATCTCGATGCGCACTGGGGCACCGGTCATACCCTGCGGCATAGTCGGCACCGACAAGATCCAGCCGCCCGACGCCGCGTTTCCCAAGCTGTTCCAACACTGCGAGTTCCACTTCGGCAGGCCCATAAAGCCCGATCGATATGTCAAGCGTGGTGCCGATGCCCGCACCTATCGAGAGTTCACCGACGAGATCATGTTCGAGATTCGTGAACTTTCGGGGCGCGAATACGTAGATCGATACGCCGGTGCGGCCGACACCAACACAGAAGAGAAAACGACTTCGGCCGAGGCGCTTCGCACTGCGACCTGAGGTCCACATCTGTCTGGGAGAACTCAAATGCGACGTTCAGCACTCGTGCTCTTGCTCGTCTTCGGCCTGGTTGCAGGCGCCTGCGGAGGGGGCGATGACGACGCCTCATCGGGCGGATCGTCATCGGATGGGTCGTCGGACACAACCGCGGCCTCCGAGTTCCTCTTCAGCGGCGACTTCGAGCAGGTCTGTCGCGGCATACCGCAGGAGGGCGGATCGGCCGTGGGCACGGCCACCGGTGCCAGCCCGCTGCTGGTGTTCGCCGGTGTCGACCCCGAATACAACCAGGCGTTCGGCGTGGTTCCCGACGAATGGCAGCCCGAGTTCGGCGACGAGGCAACCATCGAGATGGTGCTGTGCCTCAGCCGCACCTCAGAGACCGCGTCCGAGCTGTGCGAGGGCTATCAAGACGATGGCATCGAGTGGGCCGTGCAGACCTTCGACGCCAGCTACGACGTGCAGCTTCGAGCCGCGACCACCGGTGAGGTCATCGCCAGCACCACCCTCGACGCGGTGTCCGACGGCTGTCCGATGTTCTCGTCGTACTCCGAGGGCGATCCCAGCCCGATACCCGACTATGCCAGGCCCGACGACGCCATCCAGGCGTTCGCTGCCGAGCACGTGTTGGGCTGAGCGCCCAGCCTCACAGGCCCATATGAGGTGCGGGGTCGATCGGTTCGCCGTCGACCCGCAACTCGAGGTGCAGGTGGGCGCCGGTGACGAACCCGGTAGAGCCCACCGAACCCAACTGTTCGCCGGAAGACAACTGCTGACCGACCTCGACGGCCACACTCGACAGGTGGGCGTAGATGGTGGCCACTCGCCCGCCGTGATCGAGTACGACCGTATTGCCGTAGGCGCTGCGACTGTCGACGGCCACGACGGTGCCATCGGCAGCGGCCACGATCGGGGTGCCGCCCGCGGCGGCGATGTCGGCACCGGCATGAAGGATCGGGATGCCCCAGATGGGGTGGGTCCTGATGCCGAAGCGCGACGACAGCGGACCTGCCACCGGCTTGACGAAGTCGGGCAGCTCGCCGACCTGATCGCATGCCTGCGCAAAGGCCAGCTGTTCGGCGATGGAGGCCCCATCGATGGCGGTTGCCGACGACGTGTAGCCCGGCAGTGGCACGTCGATGGGCACGGTCAGCAACCAAACCCCCGAGGTGCTGACCGATGCTCCGATCACCGACTCAGACCTGCAGACCGCCGCTGCCGATGGGGTGCGCTGCACCGGGCCGAACGAATGCACCTGCGAGTCGGCGCTGACCACCCAGTAGCCGCCCGAGCCGTCGGTGCCGATCGAGATGGCATCGAGTGAGCGGGCTGGGTCAACCGCCGAGCCGTGAAACTCTGCGGTTGGCCCGAATGTGAATATCCCGCCGTCGCTGGCCAGCAACCAATAGCCGCCACCGTCGGGGGAAGCGGCCATGCCGATGATCGGCTCGTCGAGGTCGATGGCGCCTGCCGAGCCGTGGAAGGCGGCCGACCCGAAGGAGAAGACCCCGCCGTCTGAGGCGACGAGCCAATAGCCACGGCCGTCGGGGGTCGGGGCCATACCCACCACCGGTTCGGTCAGTGCGATGCCACCCATCGATCCGTAGAAGCCGGCGTCTCCGAAGGCGAACACCCCGCCGTCGGTGGCAACCAACCAATAACCTTCGCCGCTGGCCGTAGGCGCCATGCCGACCACCGGCTCGTCAAGCACCACGCCACCGATAGACCCCTTGAATGGTGCATCGCCGAAGGCGAACACACCTCCGTCGGACGCCGCCATCCAGTAGCCGCCACCCCCGGGCAGTTCGGCGATGGCAACCACCTCGTCGACCAACTCGATGCCGTCGAGGTCTCCATAGTGCTGCGAGCCGTCCAACGGCTCGACCTTGGGGCCGTCCGCGGCAGTGGCCACCCCTGCCACCGCCAACACCACGGCGAATATCAGCGCCAGAACCGAGATTGGGCTGCGGGACGCCTGGGGTGCTCTCATCGACGGGTTATTCAAACAGGCCCGGCCGTGCCGGTGGTGGCTTTCGCCGCGATCGGCGAGATAATCCCGCTCGGCACGACGCCATGACGTCCATC
>JAGQSP010000559.1:0-4667 GCA_020439485.1 Acidimicrobiales bacterium
TGGCCGCCCTGACGAGCGAGCCAATCGTTGAGCTCGAACCGAATGGACGTACGTCCGACGATGCGCCCGTCGACCTCGGCCACCAGGAACGCCGCGGGAACGATACCCGCAGGCAGGTTGATGCCTCGACGGATGTCGCTGAGCCGCGCAATGTAGTCGTTCCAAGACACCGACTCGTCGAGTCCGAGTGCGAAGGACCACCCATCGGTCGCCAGCATCGTCCGGTGCCCAGCCAAGAACTCCGCTTCGTCGTCGCTGCGAAGAGGGCGTAGCCGAAGAACGGACCGGGACATGAACCGGAACGTATCAGCCGGGCACGGTGCTAGTAGTCGAACGACTCCAGGGGGTTGAAAACGTCCCCGCGGGGACGATTTCTCACGGCTCGTTTCGGTCGTCTCGAGGCCGCGTCCACTGGAGAAGGCGAGGGATCGTAAGCGGACGCCGAGTCAGTGCCGAGCGCTTTCGCCAGCTTCGATGACGATCGGCGAAAGGCCCGATCTGGGGTCGGATAGGGGTCGTCCAGGAGCGGGATCTGACCCCAGAATCGGCGGCGGCCGCACCGACGGCGACTGAGCCGATCCGGGGCCAGCACGCGGGCGCTGCGCTCGCACTGCACATGCGCCCCGAAATGATGTTGAACTAGCTTTGGAGGGTGGCGGGATCGGCGACAGAAGGGCTCAGGCTTGGCGTCCTCGGGCCCCTGATCGCCTTCGATTCTTCGGGCGCTGAGGTTGTGTTGCCCAGCGCTACGTTGCGCCGTCTGGCGGCGGTTCTCGTCTCCTACGGTGGCGCGGTCGTGTCGTTGCCATTTCTCGCAGATGTCCTGTCGGTCTCCCCGGCCGCAGTTCGCACGAGCATCGCTCGGCTGCGGCGCCTGATCGGTTCGGACGTCGTGGCTACGGCGGCAATCGGCTACCGGCTGGTCGGGGCGCAAACCGATGTCGGCAGGTTCCGACACGCGGTCGAGACCGAGGGCAACCCGGGGGACCGTTTGGCGACCCTCGAAGCTGCCCTCGAGCTCTGGCGTGGCGACGCATATGCGGAGTTCGCTTCGGAGCCGTGGGCCCTGGCAGAGGTTGTTCAGCTGTCTGAGATGCGCAGCCGGGCCGAACTGGAGGTGGCCGACATCCATCTCGAAGAAGGTCGCGGCATGGTTGCACTCGAGCGCCTCGCGCACTTGATCCATCGCGACCCGTTCAGCGACGCACCACGAGCCACACGCATCAGGGCGCTCACGGTGCTTGGCCGTACGGCGGAAGCCACTCGCGAGTACGAGTCTTATCGTCAGTTGCTCGATCAAGAGGTGGGGGTGGCCCCATCGGCCTCCTTGACCCGGCTCGTGCAGTCGATCCTCGCAGGTGACTCTGATGCGGTCGAGGCGCTTCGGCCGAGGGTCGCTGCGGTGGCTCGACGTGGTGCGCCGAACCGGCCGGCGCAGCTGCCACGGCCACCGACTCCACTTGTCGGTCGGCAAAGCGAAGTGGCGCAGGTTCGCGGTCTGGTGTTCGAACGATCGCTGGTGACGCTGACAGGACCAGGGGGAGTGGGCAAGACCCGAATCGCTCAGCACGTGGCCATGGAGGTCGCTGCGAGTGGCACCGAAGTCGTCTGGGTCGATCTCGCTGTGGTCGGGTCCGACGACCTGGTCGCGGAGGCGGTGCTGGCGGTTCTAGCCCCGGCGGCACCTCCCGGCCGAGACCCCATGACAGCCTTGTCGCTCGAGGCTTCGACCCGTGACCAGATGCTGGTCGTGCTCGACAACGCCGAGCATGTTGCGAACGGTGCGAGTTCGGTCGTTTCGACGCTGGTCGATTGTGGCGTCCTTTGTGTCTTGGCCACGAGCCGCGTGCGCCTCGGCCTTACCGCAGAACGCGAGTACCTGGTCCGGCCCCTGGGTCTTCCTCCGGCCACGGTCGAAGACGCAGCCGAACTCGAGAAACACCCCGCGACAGCACTGTTCCTGAACCGCGTCGAGGACGCCGGTGGGTCGGTCGAGTTTGATCCTGGTTCGGTGGCGGCAGTGGTTGCGATATGTCGTCGCCTCGACGGCATTCCGCTGGCCATCGAGTTCGCCGCCGCACACGCCAGGCACCTTCCCCTGGCGAAGGTTCTCGAGGGTCTTTACGGACCGGTATCTCTGCTGACGGTGGACAACACCGACACGACTCCTCGGCATCGCACGATAGAGCGAAGCATCGAGTGGAGCATCTCGTTGCTTTCGGACGACCAAGCGAGTGCGCTCGAATGTCTGGCGGTGTTCAACGCCCCGTTTGTCCTGGATGCGGCAACGGCAGTGATAGGCGACCGGTCGACTCGGGGACGAGACCTGCTGGTTGCCCTGGTTGACCGCAACCTCGTCCAGTTCGACCCGGGTTCGGGTCGGTACCGCCTCCTCGAGCTGGTCAGAGAGTATGTAGACCGTAGGTGCGACCCAGCCCAGCGCAGGCAGGCTCGCACCCGCCACATGGAGTACTTCACTCAATGGGCGACCGACGTGGGTGCAGGACGTCGCGGCATTCGACGCGAGCCGGTGTTGGCCGAGATGCAACACGTGGTCACCGCGATGGCGTGGGCGCGAGAGAACGATCCAAGATCGGCTTTCGCAATCTGCGCAGGTTTGGCGAGCTTCCGCAGCACCCTGGGACACCATCGCGAGTTGGCCGACACCTGGAACTGGTTGGTCACCACCGAGTTCGACGCGGACCTTCGTCCCGCCTGGGCCGAGGCTACGGCAAGCCTCCTCGCTGCGGCGACCGGCGCCCAGATCGATGTCACCGATGTGCTTCCGATCGTGGCGGCTTGCGTTCCTGAGGATTCGTCGCGGGCCAGAGGTTGGCTGAACCGCGGCACTGCAATGGTCCCGGCCTATCGCGGCAACATGGAGCCGATCTGCTCTTATGTCGATCAAGTGATCGAGCGTGGCGACGATCCAGAGGTGTCGGTTTACGCGGGCTTTGCCGTGTACATGCTCGCCATGTCGGGTCAGCTGGATCGTGCCGACACCTACCTCGCTGCCGTCAAGGCGATGATCGAACGGCACCGTACCGAGTTCACCGTCGATTCGGTCGGCAACGGGTTCGCCGGAGCCATTCACGTCGAGCTTGCGAGAGGACGGTGGGGAACGGCGCTGTCTGCCGTCGGGACCGAGATGCCTGCGGATCCGGCATTCACGGCCACGGCAGCAGCCGCGATTGCTCAAGCGGGAGCAAGTCTTGGCCGGACGGAACTGGTCGACCTCGCAGTCCGATGGTCTGAACGCGGAACCCTTCAGATCCTGGGCTTCCTCGAACCTCTCGTCCGCCACTACGCCGCCAGCATCCGCGGCGACGTCGCAGGTTCTGCCGACGCAGCCGAAGCCTTCTGGGAGATGGCGTATGTAGTACCCATCAGCCACATCAACCAGGTCGGCACGGTCGTGTCGGCGCTGGTGGCGGCCGGTCGGCTCGACGCAGCCCGGTCGGCCATAGACACCGCTTCATCAGCCGTAGCGGCCATGAACGAAGTGCCCTTGTTGAGCTGTTTGACCCACTGGTCCGAGGCTTTACTCGAACTGAGCTACGACCGCCATGCCAAAGCGCTCGCGGTCGGTCGACAAGCGCTCGAGGCAGCTATCGGCCACGGGTTCGCTCTGGTCATGATCGACTCCTTGGAGGTTCTGGCCCTTGCGGCTACAGGTGTTGGCCGGACCCAGATCGCGGCCAGCCTGGCGGCTGCCGCGGCACGCGAGCGCAAGCGAACCGGCTATGTCCGCTCGCAAGTCGCCGGGATGCCGAACCAAACCGACCTCGCACGTATCGCTGCGGGAGCCGAGACGTTGACGGTTGGCGATTTGGTAGCTCAAGTCGACAGGGCACTCGAGGCCTGACCCACGCTGCTGGTGCTGTGCACCTGCAACCGCCGATTCCAACCCGGACGCGATGCCCAGGTGACGCGTGACTGACGCGGCCTCCTGCGAGCCTTCGCCAACAAAGGCTTTGGGGGGGCATTGCGAGCGGTCAACCAAGGTCAAGTGATTCGTTCGGCCAAGCCACGAAGGAGCTCAGTGACGTGTTGACACTCGGTTGTGGAGCCTGTGAGGCTCAGGCGCCTCTGGGGAGTCGATTCTGTCCTTCTTGCGGCACAGAGCTGGCGGAGCCGGGCGAGAGTCATCTTGCAACAGCCGACCAGTCGCGAGAAGAGCGACGTCTGGTGACAGTGCTGTTCTCTGACGCGTCGGGTTACACGACGCTGGCCGAGACACTGGATCCCGAACTCGTTCGTGAGCTGATGGGGGCCATCTACTCGAAGGCGAGTGACATCATCAACCGTTACGGCGGTCGGGTCGACAAGCTGATGGGCGACGCGGTCCTGGCGGTGTTCGGGGATCCGGTAGCTCACGAGGACGATGCTGAGCGCGCGGTTCGAGCCGCCATAGAGCTACACGAAGCTGTCGACGAACTGCGCCCTCGTTTCGAAGCAGCAGCGGGTACGAGCTTCGAGATGCACAGCGGCATCAACACGGGTGTGATCGTCACCAGCGATATGGAGAGTGATCGGCTCAGCGGGCCGCTTGGTGACATGGTCAACGTCGCCGCCAGGCTTCAGGGGAAGGCCCAGAGTGGCGAGATCCTGATCGGACCAGACACCGCCCGTCTGATCGGTCCGCGGTTCGAGCTGACAGACCTCGG
>JAGQSP010000559.1:4708-6378 GCA_020439485.1 Acidimicrobiales bacterium
GCAGCACAGCCATCTCGACTGGCGTCTGCCTTCGTGGGGCGCAAGGAGGAACTGGGTGTTCTTCTGGGCGCCGCCGATGCCTTGCGCGACGGCCGATCGAGTGTGGTGACCATTTGCGCCGAGGCCGGCGCCGGCAAGACCCGCCTGCTCGAGGAGTTCAGGGCCAACGCCGAAGGCGACGTGCGATGGCTCGAAGGTCGTGCCTACCCTTACACGGCGGACACGCCCTATGCCGCGCTCATCGACCTGCTCAACCGGGTAGCTCGCATCGACGAGAACGATCGGGCCGCCGAGGTCAAAGCCAAGCTCGACGACATGGTCGCAGCGGTACTGCCCGATGACACCGAGGCGGCCGCGGTCATCGGTCACCTGTATGGCCTCGAAGTAAATCGGACGATCGACCTCGAGGCCTTTCGGACGCGGCTGTTGGACGTGCTCGGGAGATTGCTGGACGAGGTAGCAAGGCAAGGGCCGACAGTTCTCATCTTTCAGGATCTGCATTGGGTCGACCCATCGACGGCGTCTCTGATCCGCAGGCTCGTGACCTCGCTGTCGGCGCCTCTGTTGACGGTCTGCAACTTTCGGCCCGGCTTCACCCTCGGGGTCGAGGGCGAGAGGGCCCTTCAGTTGGGTGTGCTGTCGCGCCGCGAAACAGGCGCTTTGGTCGAGTCCCTGCTCGACAGCGCAGTGGCGCCGGACGGGTTGGTCGCTTGGCTCGCAGACAGAACCGATGGCAATCCGTTCTTCGTCGAGGAGATCGTCAACAGTCTCATCGACAAGGAGGTTCTCGTTCGCACTGACGCGGGCTGGAACCTTGCGGGAGCCCTAGCCGACGACACGGTGCCGCCGACGATCAGAGGTCTGCTGGCTGCACGCATCGATGGTTTGAGCCCCGATGCCAGACGGGTGCTGCGAGAGGCATCGGTCGTCGGGAGGGAGTTTCTGTATCGCATCATGGCGTCGGTCACAGACACGCCCGCAGATCTCGAGTCTGGAATTGCGCGTCTGTCGGCCGCCGACTTCATCCGCGAGAACAACCTCGACCCCGAACTCGAGTACATCTTCAAGCATGCGCTGACGCAAGAGGTGGCCTACGAAGGTCTTCTGATTCGCGATCGTCAACGCCTTCACGAGCGTGTCGCCCAGGGCATCGAGCTGCACCTGAGCGATCGGATCGACGAGTTCGTGGACACTCTGGCGTACCACTACGAACGAAGCGGTCATGTCGTCGAGGCAGTCCGGTACCTACGAAGTGCGGCAAAGAAGGCCGTCGACCGCTTCGCCGTCGAGGAAGCAGATCGCAAATACGCCGCCGCCTATGCCCTTCTGACCGCCGAAGAGGCTGTCGGCGTTGTGATCTCGGCAGACGATCGAGATCGACTGCTACTCGAGGTGTTGACCGATTGGGCCGTCGTCTTCTACTACAGCTGCGACCTTCACCGTTTCGACGCCCTTTATGAGCGACACCGCGAGTTGGGCGATGCGGTTGGCGACGACACCCTTGCCGCCCGCTGGAATGCTTGGGCGGGAATGCTGACCTGGTTGCATCGCGCCGACAATCGCGCCGCCGGGCAGATGCTGCTGGGCGCCATCGAGCGGGCCCAGAAGGTGGGTGATCCGGTTGCTGAGGGGATGGCGCGAAGCTGGATGGTCTGGATCGACTGGACCAG
>JAGQSP010000560.1:0-443 GCA_020439485.1 Acidimicrobiales bacterium
AGGGCTTCGAAGCGCTCGGGCCGCACCATCGGGTCTTGTGTGAACCGCAGGCCGATTGCACAGAGCTGCCCGGCATCGGCCCGGGCTGCCACGGCCTGGCGATCGGCTGTGTTCAGGCCCAGGTCGGCGCGGCGTTTGGCGCCCAGGGGCAGGGGAAGCGAGGGCTGGCTCAGCACCGCCACGTCGACGATGGGCTCTACGGCGACGGCCAGGGCGAACCCGCCGGTGAAGCACATGCCGACCACGCCCACGCCGGTCCCGCCACAGCGCCGATGGGCCTCGACCGCCAGTTGCCTGACCCACCGCACCACGGGCGAGGTCTTCTGGGTGGCAAATGCGACGAACTCCTTGGAGACACACCCCTTGATCACCGAGCCTGCGATGTAGCCGCCTGACGGTTCGCGCCCGGCCTCGCCGAACAGGTCCGGCAGCGCAACGGAGAA
>JAGQSP010000560.1:511-2241 GCA_020439485.1 Acidimicrobiales bacterium
CCGGCCCAGAACACCCGCTTGGCCGAGCCGTCGAAGGTCATCTCCTCGGCTGAGAAGTCGGTGAGGGGATCCATCGGCCTCAGTAACTCCCTTCGGTGAACTCGACGACTGCCGCGACCTTGGGCATTCGAACCGTCAGAGCCGACGTTGTCACCTCGTAATACAGGCCTTGAGGACCCGTGACATCCCACATCCGGGGCTCGACTCCCACTATGCGAAAGAAGAACTTGCGTTGAGGGTCGGGGTCGTCGACATCGAATTGCAGCCTGAACCCGCCTGGCCCTGCGACCAGGCTGGTGAGGCGCACACCCGGCTCGTCGAGGTCGGCCACGCCCACCCTGGCGTCACCTGCAGGGCTGGTTCCATAGGCCGTCATGTCGCCCGACGATACTCTCGATGCAATGACGAACATGCTTGAAGGTCTGCGCATCGTCGAAGGTTCGGCTTTCGTCGCCGCGCCGTTGGGGGGCATGACGTTGGCCCAGTTGGGGGCCGATGTCATCAGATTCGACGCCATCGGCGGCGGTCTCGACTATCAGCGCTGGCCGGTCACAGACGAAGGGGTCAGCCTGTTCTGGGCCGGTCTCAACAAGGGAAAACGTTCCATACAGGTCGACCTGCGCACGGCGCAGGGCCGCGAGCTGGTGGTCGAGCTGATCACCGCCCCGGGCGACGAGGCCGGCATCTTCTTGTCGAACTTCCCCGAGAGCGGATGGTTGTCCTATGACGCCCTGCGATCGCACCGCGATGACCTCATCTACATGAACATCATCGGCAACCCCGATGAGTCGACGGCGGTCGACTACACCGTGAACCCGTCGTCTGGGTTCGCCATGGCCACCGGCCCCTCTGGCACCACGATGCCGACCAACCATGTGCTCCCGGCGTGGGACGTTGCCACCGGCTTCACCGCCGCGCTGGGTTTGCTGGCGGCCGAGCGCTACCGGCAACGCACCGGTCAGGGTCAGCTGGCCAAGATCTCGCTGACCGACGTGGCGTTCGCGATGGTCGCAAACCTGGGTTATATGGCCCAGGCCCAACTGACCAAACGCGACCGGGTGCCGGTTGGCAACGACCTGTACGGCGCGTTCGGGCGAGATTTCGCCACCGCTGATGGCCGCCGGGTGATGGTGGTGGCCATCAGCGGGCGCCAGTGGCGCAGCCTGGCCGAGGCCACCGAGATCGTCGACCACCTGCCGGTAATCGAACAGGCCCTGGGCGTCGACCTCAGCAAGGAGGGCGACCGCTGGGACGCCCGCGACGCCATCTCGGCGTTCATCGCCCCGTTCATCTCGCGGCACACGCTCGACGAGCTTCGCGACATCTTCGACTCGAAGGGTGTGTGCTGGGGCCCCTACCAGACCTTCGTGCAGTTGGTAAACGAAGATCCGCGCTGCAGCATCGAAAACCCGATGTTCTCCAAGATCGACCAGCCCGGCGTGGGGCGCATCCTGGCACCGGGCACACCGCTGTCGTTCTCGGGTGTCGAACGCACCAAGCCCGCGCCCGCGCCCAGGCTGGGCGAACACACAGACGAGATACTGCACGACATCCTCGGACTGTCCGGAGCCGAGGTCGGCAAGCTCCACGACACGGGTGTGGTTGCCGGGCCGGCCGACTAGCACCACAATCGTGGTCATGAGCGTGAAGGTGAACGGCATCCACCACCTGGCGATTTGCACCAGCGACATCAAGGCCCAGATCGAGTACTTCAGCGATGTGCTGGGTGC
>JAGQSP010000560.1:2360-2614 GCA_020439485.1 Acidimicrobiales bacterium
CCCCAGCCGGGGGTCAGCCACGCCGGTTGGGCCGGTGGCCCATCGGCGGGCGGGACCATGCAGCACGTGGCCTTCAACGTCGACACCGACGACGACCTGTTGACGCTTCGCGATCGCGTCCGGTCGAGGGGTATCAACATCTACGGACCGATCGACCACGGCATGTGCAAGTCGATGTACTTCGCCGGTCTCGAGGGACTGGTCCTCGAGATAGCGACATCCAGTGAAGCCATCGACCACAGAGCCTGGATCGA
>JAGQSP010000561.1 GCA_020439485.1 Acidimicrobiales bacterium
CGCCCTTCGGGCGCTCACCTCGCAGACTTATCTGCGCCGCTCCTCGCCGACGGCTCGTCGCTACCCCACCCAACCACCCGCCTCGCAAGCCTGCCAGAGCTTTCCTTCAACGTTTAGGTTTCGCTTGAGGTTCACCTACCGTCCCTCAAAGACAGCCATCGTCAATGTGGGTGCGTGCCCCGATACCTGATCCACAGCCACGACACCTACGGCCTCGGCCACTTCCGCCGTTGCGCCCTCATCGCCAATGGACTCACCGCGGCCGATGACGACAACGAGGTGCTGATCGTGACCGGTTCGCCCCGAGCCCAGTCATTTCGGCTCGGCGACCGGATCGACACGGTGACCCTCCCCTCGGTCACCAAAGACGAGGCCGGCTCGTACCACCCCCGCAAGCTGTCGGGAACCACCTCGCAGCTGGTGTCGCTGCGAGCCGGCCTCGTCGCCGCCGCTGTGGAGGGCTTCGGCCCAGACGTGATCCTGGTGGACCACTCCCCACTGGGAATGGGTGGCGAGCTCACAGATCTGATCGACGGGATGGCTGAAGCTCACGGCCGGCCGAGGCTAGTGCTGGGGCTTCGCGACATAGTCGACGAAGCTGCCAAGGTCTCGGCCGACTGGCATCGCGACGGCGTATGGGAACGGTTGGAGGCCTTCGACCAGGTCCTCGTCTACGGCGATCGGAACATCACCACAACGGCATGCGAGTTGGGACTCGAGCGGCGGCTGTCGACCCCGGTGATCCACACCGGGTATGTCGCGCCGACCATGCCCGAGGCCCACACCGACGAGCCGTTCATCCTGGTGACACCAGGGGGCGGTGGTGACGGTCAGGGACTGCTGCGGTCGGTCCTCGAAGCGATCGGCGACGGAGCGACCCGGGGACTGCGAACCGTCGTGGTAACCGGTCCGCTCCTGTCGTCGAGGCGCCGGGCCGAACTGATGGCCAAGGCCGATCGCCTGCCGTCGGTGGAGCTGATCGAGTTCACCGACTCGATGAGGTCGCTGATCGCTTCGGCTGCAGGGGTGATCTCGATGGCGGGCTACAACACCGTCACCGAAGAACTGGCGGCCAGAGTGCCAGCGCTGCTGGTGCCCCGCTCGTTCCCCAGGCTCGAACAGACCATCAGAGCCCAGCGGCTCGACCCCGCATCAGACCTTCAGCACACCCCGCTCGACCAGCTCGACAGCGCAACGATCGCCCGATTCGTGGACAGCTGCGCCACCGAGTCCGTCGTCCGGCACTCGATCGATCTAGGCGGGGTAGCGACCGCCGCCGGGGCCCTGACTGCCCTGGCACGAACCGGACTGGCTCACGCCGATTCGGCTCGCTGCGAAATCACCCGCCCTGCGGGCACCGATCATCCGACCAACCGAAGGATTCCAAGCAATGTCTGACATCCACGTCGCCTACATATTGAAGCAATACCCGCGGTTGTCCGAGACCTTCATCCTGAACGAGATCCTCGGACTCGAGAACGCCGGAGTGAAGGTGTCGGTGCACTCGCTGCGCCATGCCACAGAAGGCCGGTTTCACCCCGCCGTAGCCGACGTGCAAGCCCATGTCAGCTACCCATCGAACAGTGACAGGTCGGCCGTGTGGGAAACCCTGCGTTGGCTGCCAGGGCTCAGACTCGACCGCCTCGACGACGCCCTGGCTTTCGCTGAACTGCTTCCCGCGGAACGGCGGGCCAAGACCGTTACCGGGGCCATCGAGGTGGCGGCCAGGGCAATCGCAACCGGCGTCGACCACATCCACGCCCACTTCCTCACAGTTGCCGCTCACACGGCTCACATCGTGCACCTGCTGACCGGCATCAGCTACTCGGTGACCGCCCACGCCAAGGACATCTACCGTCACACGGTCGACTGGGAGTTGGCCGCACGCGTCGCCGGCGACGCCGCCGCGGTAGTCACGGTGTGCGATGCCAACCTCGAGTACCTCAGCCATCGGCTGGACGGGTCGGGCGCCAACGTCGTGCGCATATACAACGGGCTGGGGCCTCAGCTTCCGCCCTCGGCACCAGAGGCCCGCACCACAGGACGGCTGCTGGGCGTAGGCCGACTGGTCGAGAAGAAGGGCTTCGACCTCTTGATCGAAGCAGTGGCCCTGCTGGCCGAGCGCCGACCCGAAGTCGAGTGCGTCATCGCAGGTGACGGCGATCAGCGTTCTTCGCTGGAGGCTCTGGCCCAAGGCCTTGGTGTCGCAGGACGGGTGCACTTCCTGGGGTCGGTGAACCAGTCGCGGGTTGCCGAGTTGATGCGCGACGCCGCCATGCTGGTAGCCCCCTGCCGCATCGGCGGCGACGGCAACCAAGACGCCCTGCCGACCGTGCTGATAGAAGCGCTGGCCGCCGGGCTGCCCTCGGTGAGCACGCCGGTCGCAGGGATTCCAGAGATCGTCGACGACGGCGTCGAGGGTCGGGTTGTAGAAGCCGAACTGACGGCCATCGTCGAGGCCATCGACGGGCTGCTGGACGATCCCGACCTTCTGGGGTCGATGTCGCTCGCGGGCCCAGACAAGGTCACCCGACGATTCGACAGGGCGTCGACGATCGGCCAACTGGTGTCGACCTTCGAGATGGCCGTCGCCACTTCTCGTCCAGCGCTGGGGGTTGCGTCGTGAGCCTCACGGTCCTTCAGCTCTGCGCCGACAAGGGCATCGCCCCCGGAGCCACCAAGGGCGCGGCCCAGCACCTGCGAGGAATCGCCGATGGTCTGGCAGCCCAGGGTCACCACGTGGTCACCTACACCGCCCGACGCCCCGACGGGCCTTTCCCGGTCGAGGTGCGCGACATCGCAACCCTGACCGACATCGAGGTCGCAGGCGCCGACGTCGTGTACGAGCGTTACTCGCTGGGGCACACCCGCGGCCTCGAGCTTGCACGCCGCGCCGGCGTGATGTTCGTGTTGGAGGTCAACTCCCCGCTGGTCGACGAGGCTTCCGCTCATCGCCCCGACACTGTGCAAGATCACCACGTTGTTGCCGAACGCGAACTGCTGGCTGAAGCCGATCTGGTAGTCGCTGTTTCGAGCGACCTGGCGCGGTGGGTGTCGCTCCACCGCGACGGGCCCACCGAGGTCGTCTCCAATGGATTCGAGCCAACCTGGTTCTCGGGCGACATCACCGCAAAGACACACGACCTGGTCTTCCTGGGCCACCCCAAGCCGTGGCACGGGGCCGACCGCCTGCCGGGCCTGCTCAAGGGACTCGAGTCGTTCGGCCATCACGCATCACTGCTGGTCGTGGGAGGCGGGCCCGGCGCCGATGATCTCGAGCGAGCGGCCAAGGCGGCCGGTCTGGCCGAGCGAGTCACCATCACCGGAGCCATGTCTCCACAGAATGCGTCAGCGATGGTGCGACGAGGCCGAATCGGTCTGGCGCCGTACCCGCCGATAACGCCGTTCTATTTCTGTCCACTGAAGGTCGTCGATTACATGGCGGCGGGTCTGCCCGTCGTCGCGACGGCCCAGGGCGACATTCCCGAGATCGTCGGTTCGGGTGGGCTGCTGAGCGACCCGGCCGACGACGATGCGATGGTCGCCGCCATCGCGACGTTGCTGGAAGACCGTCGTCTGGCCGTCGAGTTGGGAGCCAGAGGATGGGCTCGGGCCCATCGGGACATGACGTGGAACCAGGTGGCGCGTCGAACCTTGGAGGCCATCGACAACGTCGTTCACAAGCACTCGATGACGAGCTGTGGAGCAAATCGATGAGAGTCGCCAGCCGACGCCCACTTGGACCCGCGGCCACATCAGACATCAGGACTGCGTTCAAGACCTTCAAGCCGGCGCTTGCCGGCCAGTCTGGGCGGATGGGACTGGCGATCGTGCTGTCGCTGGCCGTCACCGGGCTGGAACTGTTGCGCCCATGGCCGGTTACGTGGGTCATCGATCGGCTGGTAGCAGCCGATGTCGGCGCCGGTGACGCAAGCTCTGTGGCCCTGGCTCCCATAGCCGTGTTCGCGGCGCTCGCCATGCTTGTGCCCACACTCATGGGCCTGGCCAACGAACGCCTCGAACTCGTCGTGGCCAAGGTGAGCCGCAAGGCGACGGTGCGAATCAGAAGCGACGTGTTCGAACACGTGCAGCGGATGGAGCTGGACGAACACCACCGTCACTACTCTGGCGACCTGCTGGTTCGCGTGATGGGTGACGTCAACATGATCCGCGACCTGTTGTTTCCCAGCTGGCTCGGCCTGCTGTCGAGGGGATCGACCCTGATCGGAGGGGCCGTAGTGTTCGCCCTCGTCGACTGGCGCCTCTTCCTGGCAGCCCTGGTGCCGCTGCCTCTGCTTTGGGTGACCGTCGAGCAGGGCTCGTCGGCGATCAAGGCCGCAGCCGGCAAGCAGCGCAAGAAGGAGGGGGCCATCGCATCGTCGGCTGCCGAGTCGCTGCGCCAGGTCGGCATCATCAAGGCCTTCGCTGCCGAGGAACTGACCGCCAAGACGTTCCGCGACAACGCCCGCAGCGCTGAACGATCGACGATGGCGGCGACCAAACAGTCGGCCAGGATGTCGAGGCTGACCGAGATCCTCACCGGTGGCGGGGTGGCGCTGGTCTTGATGCTGGGCGCCTCACGGGTGCGGGCCGGGCTGATCTCGCCGGGCGAGCTGCTCGTCGCGATCTCCTATACCCGGATGATGTACAAGCCCCTTCGCAAGCTCACCGGAGAGGGCGCAAGGGTGGCCAAGGCAACCGCCTGTGCGCTGCGCGTAATCGACCTGCTGGACCGCCCTGCTGAAGACCCCCACCGCGGACACGAAGTGTCGTCGCTGGCCGGACATATCGACCTGATCGATCTCCACCACCGCTATCCAGACGGCAGGGGATCGCTCGACGGTCTGTCGGTGCGAATACCGCACGGCTCGTTCACCGCAGTGACGGGCGAGAACGGAACAGGCAAGTCGACGCTGTTGTCGCTGCTGTTGCGCCTGCACAGGCCCACCAAGGGCGAGATCAGGATCGGTGGCATCAGCATCGACGACCTCAGGTTGGAGGACTATCGGCGCCAAATCGCCTTCGTGCCTCAAGAGTTGGCACTGTTCGGCGGAACGGTGCGCGAGAACATCGCCTTCGGGAACCCCGGCGCGACCGACGAGCAGATCATGCAGGCCGCCAAGACCGCACTGTTCGAACCCGTCTTGGCGAGAATGCCCGAGGGTCTCGACACCGTGCTGGACGAGAGCGGCACGTCACTGTCTGGCGGTCAGGCCCGGCGTTTGATGTTGGCCAGAGCGGCGGTGCGCGATGCTTCGGTACTGCTGCTGGACGAACCGCTCAGCG
>JAGQSP010000562.1 GCA_020439485.1 Acidimicrobiales bacterium
CGGCGCCATCGCCCTGGGTCACCCCATCGGCATGAGCGGCAACCGTCTGGCACTGCACTTGATCAACGAACTTCACCGCCGCGGCGGTGGCGTCGGTGCAGCAGCACTGTGTGGCGGCGGCGGACAGGGCGACGCCGCCATCATCAGGACCCTCTGACGCCGCCGCGACTGGCCGGCCCTAGGCGCCGGCCAGCTCGTCGAGCACGCCCTTGACCCACAGGCTCATCTCTGGCCCACCGTGACCGTTGGCCTCCACTATGTGAAGGCGCGCGCCCGGAATGGCGCGGGCGAGCTCGTATGCAATCGACACCGGCGAGCTGACGTCCATCCGGCCGTGGACCATGAAAGTCGGCACGTCTGCAAGACGGCGGGCATGGGCCAACAGCTGCCCGTCCTCCAGGAAGGCACTGTTGGCCCAGTAGTGCGTGACCAGCCGGGCGAAGCACACCTGGAAATCGATGTCGGAGCCCGACAGGCGCGGCGCGAAGCCGTGCTGCAACGACACATGTGTGTCTTCCCACAAACACCAAGCTCGGGCAGCAGGCCGATGAACCTGGGGATCGGGATCCATCAGCAACTGGTTGTAGGCCAGGGCCAAGTTCTGCTGCCTGGCCCCAGCGGGCAGATATTCGACGAAGTCGTTCCACCTTTCGGGGAACAGGCGCGCCATGGTGCGGGTGATCCACTCGACCTCAGCGCTGGAGGTCGTGGTGATGCTGGACATCACCAGCTCTGACACCCTCTCCGGATACGCCTCGGCGTAGGCCAGCGCCAAGGTCGTGCCCCACGAGCCACCCCAAACCAACCACCGCTCGACACCCAGGTGGGATCGAAGCGACTCGATGTCGCTCAGCAGATGCTGGGTCGTGTTGGCAGCCAGGTCGACGAACGGCTCTGCTGCACTGGGTGTGCTCTGGCCACAGTTCCGCTGGTCGAACTGGATCGCGCGATACAGCGTCGGATCGAACATCCGCCGGGTGTTGGGAGAAGAACCCGAACCCGGGCCGCCATGCAGGATCAGAGCGGGCTTCCCGACCGGGTTCCCAGCCTGTGACCACGCCACCCGGTGGCCATCGCCGACATCGATGAATCCGCTGCTGAACGGTTCGGCGAGTTCGTGCAGCTCAGTCACACCGGAACTATGGCACGGCCGCCCAGCCGCGGACCTAGATCGGCACCGGCAACGTGACCCATCCGTCCAACTCGATGTCGTCGATTCCGAAGGCCGCGCCAAGTGTTCTTTGAGCCACGATCTCGGCCGAACCGTCGACAGTGACCGTCGGAACCAGGTGCCCGACGATGACATGTTTGGCACCGCAGCCCGCGGCCAACATGACAACCGGCGCGGGATCCTCGACGATGGTCGCCAAGTCGACGTCGTCGAAAGCCAAGATGGCCCGAAGCTCGCGATCAGGCCCCAAGGCGGCGATCATCACCTCGTCCATATCGGTCGAGAAGATCTCGAACAAGAGTCGGGCATCGTCGGCGTCGTGGCACCGGATCGGATGCTGGCGGGCAGGGGGCAGGTAGACCTCGACCATTGAGGCTCCAAACGTTGTTGGATTCGTCGAGGGGAAGCTGCCGAGCACACTAACGAGGGGCTGGGACAATGCTGGTTTGCTAGTTCGCGACGCCC
>JAGQSP010000563.1 GCA_020439485.1 Acidimicrobiales bacterium
AGTGACTATGAGGAGACCGGTGGGCAAGCTTCGCATGTTGGCAATCTCGTTGATTGGCATGGGTCTCGCTGCATCGTGCAGCGCCAGTTCGGACTCCGCCGATCTCGTCGAGTTGACGACCACATCGACGATCGCCACAACCACTAGCGCCCAGCCATCGTCGAGCACCACCGAAGCCTCCACCACGACGTCTCAGGCTCCCACGACGACTTCCGAAGCCACCCCAACCACCAGCCTCGAGCAACTCACCGCCGAGATCGAAGCCGACCTCCAAGCCGGTCAGGACGCTCTGACTCTGGCGACACTTGACCCAGCAGGATCGGATCGAGGCCTCCTCGATCCATGGTTTACCGAGGACGGACTAGCGGTGGCCCTCGACCACTTGGACTACCTCGTCGAGGTAGGTCAAGCCGTTCGCCTCGGAACAATCGACCGCGTCGTCGTCGAGAGTGTCACCCCACTCGACTCAGGGGCCGCGCTTGTCATCTACTGCCTGACCAACGACTCGATTGTCTTCGAGCAGTCGACTGGGACGGTCGTAGATGACTTGACCTACTCCTACCGAGGCTCAACCACGGTTCGCTTCCGCGACTCAAGATGGGTACGAGACAGCTCCACAGGCCTCGGCTCTCGGGAGGGAGAATCGTGCGCATAGCAGTTGTTGCTGCCCTACTCGTGCTCATGGCCGCAGTGCCAGCAGGTGCCGGCAATACCGGCGGACAAGAGCCGAACGAGCCGCCGGTGACGACGAACGATGACACCGACACCGTTCTTGTCATCATTGCCGGCGGTGACGTCATCACCGTTCCAGGATCGTCAGGGCAGCCGACGTGTACCTATCGCAAGCTCAGGGTCGGCGAGATCACGATGGGGCCCGACCTCACGCCAGACGAGGCCAACGAGTTCATCGTCTCGTCGGCCAACCCAAACACGTTCCTCTACCTGGTGACCTGCGCTTGGCCCAACGGCGAGCTGACCTACGACTACACGTGGATCACCGAGACCAGCCCCGCCGACGAGGTCGCCCGAGCCCGCGCCGAACTGGCCGAGATCTTGCCCCCACCCAGCCCACAGATGTCGCCGGCGACCGACGTGAACCACCTGGTGGGGCTGCAGACCTGGGTCTGGCTGGACCCCGCCGGCCTGGCACCCGTGACTGTCACGGTCGAGATCCCGGGTCTTGCAACAACGGCTACCGCTAGCCCGGTAGGCATTCGATTGAACCCGGGCGACGGAACCAACCCCATCGACTGCGATGGGCTCGGCCACCCATACACCGAGGGTGCCGATCCATCACAAGCTTGCACCCACACCTACCAGTACATCTCCGAGCACTCGGCCACCGGCACGTGGGACTTCACCACGACCGTGGTCTGGGAGGTGACCTGGACCAACTCGAACGGCGATGCCGGCACCGCCGACCCGATCGACACCGAGACGATCACCCCGCTGCAAGTCGTCGAACTGCAGGCCAGAACCACCAACGACTGAGGACGATCGAAAGCCCGATGCTCTAGGTCAGACGGTGCAAGGCGTCGGCCAACACCGGCCAACACGTGTCGAGCATCAGGTCGTGGCCCCCGTCGAGCACCTCTAGGTCGGTGTCATAGGCATCGGCCAGCGCCTGCTGTTCTGCCACCGTGAAGACCTGGTCGTACCGACCGGCGATCACATGCACCGGAGTGGCAACCCGATTGGGCTTGACACGCCGCAGCGTCATCGAAGCGATCGCCAGTGCAGACTCTCCCTGCAGTCGCTCGAAGGTGTGGCGCACAGTTGCCTCGGGCGTTTCCGACGAGAAGAAGAGATCTCTCGTGAGATCCACCGAGCCGACCAACCGATAGAAATCGGCCGTTGCCAGCGCCATCAGAGCCGGCGCGGGATGCCGTCGAATAGCCCTCAGATACGGCACCAGAGTGCCGTGCCGCGGCACCGAGGCGACCAATACCGCCTTGCGAACCGAAGCCCGTTCCAGGAACCGCTGAACCACATAGCCGCCCATCGAGTGCCCCACCAGGATCGGCGGCTC
>JAGQSP010000051.1 GCA_020439485.1 Acidimicrobiales bacterium
GACCCAGACGTTCTGTTGCTCGACGAGATCACATCGGCGCTAGATCCTGAGCTGGTCGGCGAGGTGCTGTCGGTCATCCGAGATCTGGCCCAGCGCGGCCTCACCATGATCCTGGCCACCCACGAGATGGGGTTCGCCCGTGACGTGGCCACCTCGGTGAGTTTCCTGCACGAGGGTCGCGTCCTCGAGTCGGCCCCGCCTGCCGAGCTGTTCTGCGACCCCAAGTTCGAGCGCACCAAGCAGTTCTTGGCCCGTGTCAGCGAGGCCGGGCGTTTGTGAGCGTTCCCGACGGCGCGAGGTTGGTGACCGACCCGCACGAACTCGAGGTCCACTTCGGCGACATCAAGGCGGCCCACATCTATGCCCTTGTCGATCTCGAGGAACCCTTCTGGTCTGGTGGCACGTGGTACATACGCGACGGCGCAGCGGTCGGAATCGTCGAGATGCCCGGCGACGACTGGCAGGCCGTTTACGCGGTCTCTACCCGGGCGCCGCAAGCTTCGCTGTCGTTGGTGGCCGATCTGGTCGACCGCTTCCCGCCCGGCCAGTTCGTCACCGCTTCGGCCGGGCTTCAGTCTGCGCTGGCGGGGCGGCGTGAGGTGCGCTGGTGCCGCCCGCACATGCGTTACAGGTTGGCCGACCCCACAGCTGTGCCCGGGCCCGATCCGCGGGTGCAGCCGCTCGACCGCTCCGATCTGACCCACCTCCAGAACCTGTACGCCGAGCCCGACTCGGCCTTCCTGTTGCCCCACATGGTCGACGACTCGACGTTCGTCGGGGTGTTCGACGGCGACCGGTTGGTCGCCGCGGCGGGCACCCATGTGGTGTCGGAGTCGAAGCGAATCGCCGCGATCGGAGCCGTCTATGTGTCGCCTTATTGGCGCGGCATGGGTCTGGGACGGGCCGTGACGGCCGGAGTTGTGCATCGGTTGGCCGGACGGGTCGACCTGATCGGTCTGAACGTCGCCGCCGACAACAAGGTCGCCCGCTCTGTCTATGAGGCGATCGGCTTTGTCCCGTTGCTCGCCTACGACGAGGCCGAGCTCGTCTGAGGGTGCCCAAAAACGGCGCTGCCCCGGCACCCGCAAGGGCGCCGGGGCAGGTCGAACGACTGCGGTCGGGGGTGGCCCCGATCAGTGGGCGAACTTGATGTCCGGAAGCACGCGGTCGACAGCCTTGGGCAGCCACCAGGCCCGGTCGCCGATGATGTAGAGCGTTGCGGGCACCAGAACCATTCGAATCAGCAGCGCATCGAGCAGCACCGCCGTGCCGAGGATCAGGCCCATCTCCTTCATCGGAAGGGTGCCGGCGATGGCGAAGGTGAAGAACACCGCGACCATGATTCCCGCCGCGGCGATGATGGGTCGGCCTGTGTGGGCGATCGAGCCCTGAACGGCCTCATCGGGGTCGTTCGAGCGCTCGTAGTGTTCTCGGGTCGATGCCAACAAGAACACCGTGTAGTCCATCGAGATCGCGAACACGAGGGCGAAGAAGAACAGGGGCGCCCACGAAGTCAGGTAGCCCTGACTCTCGAATCCCATCAGGTCGGCCGCCCAGCCGCGTTGGAACGCCAGAGCGCCCACACCAAAGGCCGCTCCTACCGACAACAGGTTGAAGATCACGCCTACGAAGGCGACGACCACCGCCTGAAGGGCCAGCAGCAACAGGGCGAAGCCCAGCACCAGCACCACGCCCATGACGAGCGGAGCCTTCGAGCGCAGCGTGTGGTCGAGGTCGTGGTTCTCGGCCACCGGACCACCCACCAGCACGTTGGACGGCAGGTTGTCGCGGAGACGACCGATGGTGGCGATGGCTTCGGCAGACGATGGGTCGTACATGCCCACCGCCTGAATCATCGAGGCGCCTTCCATACCGGGCTGAGGAGGAAACGCCATGGCGATTCCCTCGGTGGCGCCGACGGTTGCGGCGACCGTCTCGGGGTCGCTGCCGGCGGGGACGATCACCTGGATGGGGCCAGGGCCGCCCGGTCCGAACGACTGGGCCAGGTAGTCGTAGCCCTGTCGGGCCTGCTCGTCCTTGGGCAGCATCGAGATGCTCGGCATGCCTGTTTCGAGGTTCAGCACAGGGAATGCCAGCGCCAGCAGCACCACAACGGCGCCCGCGGCTACGGGAACCTTGTGGCGGCGGATGCGCTCTGCGAAGGCGGCGAACCTGGGGCTGCGGTGATCACCCACCGAGTGCCAGGGCAGCGCACCCTTGTCGATGCCGGGGCCCAACAGAGCGGGCAGCAGGGTCAAGGCGGCCAACAGCACGAAGCTCACGGCCAGCATCATCCCGGCAGCCATCGACTGGAACGCGGGAATCGGCACCAACAGCACCGCCGAGATCGATATCAGCACGGTGATGCCCGAGAACAGCACGGCCTTGCCCGCGGTGTCCATGGTGATGCCCGTTGCGTGCTGAGGGTCGTCGGGGAATGCGTGCAATGCAGCGCGATAGCGGGTGACGATGAACAGGGCATAGTCGATGCCCAGAGCCAGAGCGAACATCATGGCGAAGTTGAGCGTCCAGACCGACAGGTCGGTGACCTGCGTGATTCCGTACAGCACACCCATCGACGCCAGCAGGCCCGCAGCGGTCAACAGCAAGGGTAGGCCTGCGGCCGCAAGGGTGCCGAACGCAATGACCAGAATCACGGCGGTGACGGGCCAGGTGAGAACCTCGGCCTTCTTCATACCCTCTTCGTTCACGGCGTTGAAGTCGTGCCAGAAGGCCGGCGAGCCGGTGAGGGCGACGGTGAAGTCGCCGCCTTCGTCCGTTGTCGACAGGGCGCCGATGTCGTGGCTGATGCGCTCGGCGGCGCGTACGGCCTCGGTCGGATCGACCAATGCCCCAGCCTGGATCATCACGGTCTGGCCATCCATGCCTGGCTGGGCGGGCATCGGCTGGCCGAAGGCGGCCTCTGCGTTCAGTACCTCGACGGCTTCGTCGATCTTGGCCTGGAACTCTGGCGTTTGATAGTTCAACGAGTCGCTGTGAATCACCACGGCCGCCGACTGAGACGACAGCCCACCGAACTGCTGGTCGATCACCTCGCGGGCGGCCAACGAGTCGCTGCCCTTGACCTCCCACATGGCGCCCGAGAGTGCGCCGGGCAGGCTGGGGGCGAACACGCCCAGACCGACCGCCACCACCGCCCAGACGGCGATGACGAGCTTGCGGTTGGCGTGAGCCCAGCGGCCGAGTCTGGCCAGGGGTGTGTGGTCGATGGGTTCATCGATCATGGACTATTACTCCTCAACGATGTAGCGATGAAGCGGCGACGCGGCCGTTCTCGTGTTCTGGGTGCCGTGTGGCGGGAGGGTCGGTCGCCTATGAGGCGAAGGTTCGGGCGTTGTCGGCGACCTGTGCCCGCAAGCGGTCGCAGACGATCGAGCACAGCGGCACCAGGCTCGGGTCACAAATCGAATAGAACGCCGCTGTGCCTTCGGGGCGGCGACTCACGATGCCTGCCGATGCCAAGATCCGCAGGTGTTTCGAGATGTTCGCCTGGCTGCTGTCGAGCCTCTCGACGAGCTCGCTGACGTTCATCTCGCCCTCATCGATGAGTACGCGGATGATCGACAGTCGGGTCGCGTCGCCGAGTACGCGGAAGCGATCGGCGACGTGTTCGAGAAGTTCTACAGGGAAGCCCTCGGGCATGGTCTGAAACTATATGACCATGCAGCGATGAAAGCAACCATTTGTCCGTACATAGCTCAGAGCTGCAGGGCCGGATCGTCCGACGCGCACACAACTGTGTGGTCATGAGCCAGATCGGTCAGCAGCTGGGCCACCACCCTGCGCCGCCGCGGGTCGAGGCCTGCGGTCGGGTCGATCAGGCACAACACCTCGAAAGGGCGAGCCAATGCGATCAACAGGGCGCAGGTCTGGCGCTCTCCTCGGCTCATCGGACGCGGCACGCGGTCCAACAGGGCCTCGGCGTCCAGGGCATCGATGGCCCAGTCGCCCAGATCGGTGGGTTCGTCCAGCCCGGCCCCACGCGCCGATGCGATCATCTGGTCGGCCAGGGTCACGTCGTCCTCGATGCGAGGAGGTGTGTCGACCAGCACAGTGTTCAGCGGCGACCGCTGCGCGCGGTGCCTGATCGAATCCGAAGCCGCCAGCGGCAGCAGTTCGATCACCACACGACGGGCAGGTGATCGATGCCCAGAACGAAGTTGCCCGCCCGCTCTGGCTGCCACACGTCTGGCTGTGCCAGAGCGATGGCGGGAAGCCGGTCGAGGACCTCCTCGAACAGGACGCGCAGCTCGAGCTTCGCCAACTGGGCACCCATGCAGTAGTGACGACCGTGACCACCGAATGCGACGTGGCGGCTGGCATCCCGGGTGATGTCGAAGCGATACGGATCGTCGAAGACCGAGGGGTCGCGGTTGGCGGCCTGGTACAGCAACAGAACCCGATCGCCGGCCAGGATCTGTTGGCCGCCCAACTCGACGTCGACGGTGGCGGTGCGGTTCATGTTGCGAACCGGCGTGACCCATCGCAACATCTCGTCGATTGCGCGCGGCAGCAGCGAGCGGTCGTTTCGCAGCATCTCCATCTGGTCGGGGTGGTGTAGAAGCGCCTCGAGCCCTCCGGCCATCACGTGGCGGGTGGTTTCGTCTCCACCCACCAGCGTCAACATCGTCTCGAACACCAGATCATCGGGTGTCAGTGGCTGGCCATCGTGGTGCATCAACAGGCTGATCAGGTCGTCGGCCTCTGGGTCTGTGCGGGTCTTCATCTGGTCGACGATGTACAGGGCCCATTCCCGCACCGCCTGGGTGACCTCGTCGCGGTATTCCTCGCCACCGATGGCGAACAGGTCAGACCAGTGCAGCAGCTTCTCCTCGTCTGCGAGGGGAAGGTCCATCAACCTGGCGATCATTCGAAGCGGTATCGGCCTGGCGATGTCGACCACGAAATCGCACCCGCCGTCGTCCACCACAGCGTCTATCAACTCGGTCACCGTGGCCCTCAGGAAGTCTTCGTGCACACGCACGGCCCTGGGGGTGAAACCGGCGCTCAGCAGCCTGCGCCTCTCGGTGTGCTCCGGCGGGTCCATGTTGATCATCGACGGAACAGAGCTGTTGGGCCTGGACCCCTTGGCGCTGCAGAAGGTCTGCCAATCGACCTCTATCCGGCTGATGTCGGCGTGGCCCACCACCGCCCAGATGCCCTCGGTGTCGTCCCAGTAGACCGGGGCGTTCTGATGCATCCATGCGAAGTGATCGAAGGGGTCGGCGTTGAAGGCCAGGCTGAGCACCTCGATTCCCTCCCGCACCGGGTGGGTGGGTTCTCGGTGCCGCACAGTGGATGTGTCGAACGAGTACCGCTTGGGGTCGCCCTCGTCGACGTCGTAGCCATCGAAGCGAGCTTGGGTCGATTCCGTGTCGGCCATTGCCCGAAGATACTGTCCGGGAGTGCCCCAAATCGATCTGCTGTCGGTGTCGAACTTCGCCGGAAGCCAGCCGCACGACCAGTTCGCGTGGCTGCGCGACAACGCTCCCGTGTTCCGCCACCCCGAGCCGGATGGGCCAGGTTTCTGGGCCGTTACCCGCTATCACGACGTGAAGGAGGTCGGCCGAGACCACGAGCGCTTCTCGTCGCGACCCACCGTGATGATCGCCGATCCGTCCGACGCGTCGGCGCTGGGTGACGAACACGTGATGATGCTGATGGCCGATCCGCCGCTGCACACCCGCATGAGGCGACTGGTAGCTCGCGACTTCACCCCCAAGGCGGCCTCGGCGCTGCAGGGCCGGGTCGCAGAACTGGCCACACGCATCGTCGACGCGGTGATCGAGCGGGGCGAGTGTGACCTGGTCACCGACGTGGCCGGCGAGATGCCCAGCTTCGTCATCGCCGACATCCTCGGAATACCCCTGGACGACGGCCGCGAGCTGTATCACCTGACCGAAGCCCTTCATGCCAGCGACGAGGTTCGCACCCGAGAAGAACGGGCCGAAGCGCTGCTGCAGATGTTCGCCTACGCCGGCAAGACCTATCACCGCAAGCGAGCCAACCCATCGCAAGACCTGGCCTCGTTCCTGGCTTCGGCCGAGGTCGATGGCAAGCCCATCGACGAGATCGATTTCGCCTTGTGGTTCATGCTGCTGGTCGACGCGGGCGGCGACACCACCCGCAACCTGATCGGTGCCGGGTTCGATGCTCTCTTCGGGCACCCCGATCAGTTCGACTGGCTGCGGGCCGATCCAGAGGGGCGGCTGCCGGCTGCAATCGAGGAGCTGCTGCGCTGGGTGAGCCCTGTCGTTCACATGCGCCGAACGGCCACATGCGATACCGAGCTCGCCGGCCAAGCGATAGCCGCGGGCGACAAGGTCGTCATCTTCTACGGCTCGGCCAACCGCGACCCTGCGGTGTTCGACCGCGCCGACCGCCTGGACCTCGGCCGCACCAACAACCCACACATCGCCTTCGGCGGGGGAGGGCCTCACTATTGCCTGGGGGCCAACCTCGCCAGGGTCGAGATTGCCGCCTTGATGAGTGAGGTCTTGGGTCGTATGGATGACCTCGAGCCTGCGGGTGACCCCACCTGGATGGGATCGAACTTCGTGTTCGGGCCCACCAGCCTGCCGGTTCGCTTTCGGCCCGGCACCCGCATTGGGTCATGATGGGTTGACCCAGCCGACTCCAGGGGGAACACACATGGCAGCAGCGATGACCGCATTCGACCAACCCACCGTTCACCGGGGTGCAGACGACCTGCCGTTCGTCGGGCGCCGCGATGGGGTGCAGGTTCAGGTGTGCCAGGTCGACTTGGCACAGGGAGTGTGGGTGGTGCGCACCAGGTTCGCCCCGGGTACCACCTTGCCCAGGCATCGTCACACGGGCCAGGTGTACGCGTTCACCGAGTCGGGCTGCTGGTACTACCTCGAGTCGCCCGAAGCGGTCAATCGCACCGGTTCGTACCTGTTCGAGCCGGCGGGTTCGACCCACACGTTGCACGTCCCAGACGACGCGGGCGACACGTTGGTGTCGTTCGTGATCTGGGGCGCAAACCTCAACCTCGACGATGACGACAACGTCGTCGATGTCACCGATGCGTTCTCGGTGCTGGAGACCTACCGCTCCGCGTGCGCAGAACAACTGGGTCTGTCAGACCCGCCCGTGATCGTGGTGTCGTCCCCGTCGGCCTGAAGCACAGAGGTTCGGGTTCTCACAACGAGGTGACGATGGTCGCAGGGCGACCTTCCAGCACAGCGATGGCGTTGTCTATCGCGTGTTCGAACAGCCGTCGCCTGCCTGCCCTGGTCGAAGACGCAATATGGGGCGTCACGATGGCGCGCTCGTGCAACAGCAACGGGTGCCCTTCGGGCAGAGGCTCTGGGTCGGTGACGTCCAGGCCAACACCGGCGACGTGACCCGACTCGAGCGCCTTCAAAAGGGCGTCGTGGTCGATCAGCGCGCCACGGGCGCAGTTGATCAACCGAACGCCTGGCTTCATCACCTCTAGCGAGCCGGCGTCGACCATGCGGTAGGTGTCGGCTGTGGCCGGGGCGTGCAGCGAGACGATGTCCGAGCTCGCCCACACCTGTGCCAATGGCACCAGCTCGACACCCGGCACAGGGCACACATCCAGGAACGGATCGTGGGCGATAACCCGCATCTCCAGCGCCAACGCAGTGCGGGCCACACGGCACGCGATGCGACCCAAGCCGACCAGCCCCAGTGTCGACCCGGCCAACTCGAGGGTCTCGACAGGCACGACAGGCCCCGCCAGACCGTGGCCTGCGCGTGCGGTCTGCCTGGGCAACTCGCGCGCCACCGCCAACATCAGGGCGATGGTGTGCTCGGCGGTGGACACGGTGGGCGACTCGGGTGCGTTGCAGACCACGATGCCCCGCTGTGCTGCGGCTACGACGTCAACGGTGTCGTAGCCGATGCCGGCGCGCGATATGACCTTCAGTGACGCGAATCGATCCATCGCCTCGCCCGTCCATGGGAACATGCCGGCGATCACGCCCACGGCGGTGTCGAAGCCGTCGTCTGGCCCCACCACCTCGGCTCGGCCGTCGACCAGGTCCAGGTACTCGTCCGGGAATGGTCGGTCTGCGTACAGGATGTGCGTCATCGGGGCTAGTTGCCGAAATCCCAGCTCTCGCCCCTGTGGTAGCGGCCCAGCACGTTCTTCGCGATGAGGATCTTGTGCACCTCGTCGGGTCCGTCGGCCAAGCGCAGGGTACGAGCGCCCTGGTACATGCCTGCCAGCGGCAGGTCACCCGACACACCCGCGCCGCCCCACACCTGGATGGCCCGGTCGACCACCCGCTCGTAGGCGGCGGGCACGAACACCTTGATCGCCGAGATGTCGGTGCGGGCGTCGATGTCGTTCTCCATCTTCTCGGCGCAGTTGAGGGTCATCAGGCGCGCGGCCTGGATGTCCATGTAGCTGTCGGCGATCATGCCCTGCACGAACTGCTTGGTCTCGAGCAGGCCGCCGTGAACCTCGCGGCTCATGGCCCTCTCGACCATCAGGTCGAACGCCCGCCACATCTGACCGATCGAGTTCATGCAGTGGTACACGCGGCCCGCGCCAAGGCGGTCCTGGGCTGCCCTGTGCCCGCTGCCGGTTGCGCCCAACTGGTTCTCGACCGGCACCCTGACGTTGTCGTAGATGATCTCGCAGTGGTCGCTGTCGCGACCCCAGACGTTGATGCCCCTGACGATGTTGACGCCCGGTGCGTCGGCCGGAACGATGATCTGGGTCATCTTGCCGTTGGCTCCACTGGGGCCACCCGGATCCTCGGTGCGGCACATGACGATGAAGAAGTCGGCCCGCTTGCCATTGGAGGTGAACCACTTGTGGCCGTTGATCACCCAGTCGTCGCCGTCGCGCCTGGCCGTAGTCTTGATCGACCGCGGGTCTGAGCCGGCGTTGTCGGGTTCGGTCATCGAAAAGCCCGACTCCATGTCGCCCGCGATCAGCGGCATCAGCCACTTCTGAATCTGGTCTTCGGTGCCGTACTTGACCAGGATCTTCTGGTTGCCCGAGTTGGGGGCTACCACACCGAACAGCGACGCCGCGCCAACGGCATATGCCAGCACCTCGTTCATGTAGGCGTGTTCCAGGAAGTTGAGGCCCGCACCGCCGTACTCGGTTGGAAGGTGGGGCGCCCACAGACCCGCCTGGCGCACCTTTTCCTTGATCGACTCACGCAGTTCGCGAGCCTGCTGGCGGTCTGAGTCTGTGAAGCTCATGCCGCGACGCTCGCCCCACAACATGTTCTCGTTGGGCAGGATCTCGTCGTTGACGATCTTGGCCGTCAGGGTGCGGATCTCGTTGATGCGATCCGACACCGTCGGGATCGGCTTGACGTTCATCTTCATTGGGGCTCGATTCGCTGGCGTGTTCGCGGGTGCTCCATCGTCGCCACACCGGAGTGCTCAGGTCAAAAGCCGATTGCCGACAGCGGCCGACGGCTGGCGTATCGTTCGCATCATGAACCGCTTCCTTCTCGCCCTGGGCGCGCTCGGGCTGGTGTTCGGGCTGGTCTTCGGCCTCCTTATGGGGTTCGTTCCCATCGTTGCTGTCGCATTGTTGGTCTGGCTGGTGGCCATCGCCGTCGACCGGCTCCGGCGGCGCCGGTCCCCGGCTTCATCTTCCGGAGTGGGCGCCGCGGTCGGGGCCTATGCCGCTGCGTTCGTGGTGGTGATGTTGCTGATCCAACTGGTGCCCTATGGCCGGGCTCACGCCAACCCCGAAACCACCGGCGAGCCCCAGTGGGCCAACGCACGCACACGCGAACTGATGGTCAACGCGTGCTACGGATGCCACAGCAACGAGGTCGAGTATCCGTGGTACGCCAACATCGCCCCCATCTCGTGGGGTGTGCAGCACCACGTCGAGGAGGGCCGCGGGGCGGTCAACTACAGCGAGTTCGGCACCTCACGCGGCCACTGGGACGAAACCATCGAGGTGATCCTCGAGGGCGAGATGCCGCCCGCGTACTACACCAGGTTCGGCCTGCACCCCGAGGCCGATCTGACCGATGCCGAGATCGAGGAACTGATTGCCGGTCTGCGCGCCACCCCTGGCCTGGGCGAGCACGAGGACCACGATGATCACGAAGATCACGAAGACGACCAAGACCACGAGGACGACGAAGACGACGACTGATGTGAGCGGTCAGCCCGCGCTGCGGTCGTTCAGCGGCACCCACGAGACCACGAAGGCCACCGCTGCCGAGATGGCGAAGAACATCAGGGTCGCGTCGTAGTGCGACAGCGACTCCGGGCCCGTGTCGACCGTCAGCAGGGCGAACACGACCGCGGTGCCGATGGCGCCCGCCGTGTAGCGCACCGTGTTGAAGATGCCGTTGAGCTCACCGAAGTAGCGCTCGTCGATCGAAGCCAAGGCCAGGCTGTTCTGTAGAGGCGACGACATGCCCCATCCGGTGCCGTACAACAGCAATCCAGGGGCGAAGTCGGACCAGTAGTCGACCTCGGTGCCGAGCTTTGTGAACTGCCACGTCATCGCGATGATCTGCAGGAACGTGCCCAGCCGG
The DNA here is from genome assembly GCA_020439485.1 of Acidimicrobiales bacterium. Classification (GTDB taxonomy): domain Bacteria; phylum Actinomycetota; class Acidimicrobiia; order Acidimicrobiales; family Poriferisodalaceae; genus JAAETH01. Next base: position 10,533 of record JAGQSP010000051.1, read on the forward strand.
ATGAAGGGGATCTGTCCGAACCGGTCGCTGAGGCGGCTGAACACGATGGTCGA
>JAGQSP010000564.1:0-157 GCA_020439485.1 Acidimicrobiales bacterium
CCCTCGGGGCCGTCGAGCCGTATCGGCTGGCCGACACCGCGCGACTGCAGCCAGGGAATCAGGTAACGGGTGGCCACCAGGGCGACACCCATCGAGATGGTTGCGGACAACAGCAGGGAGATCATCCGCCGCTCCTGACTTTGCGGCGTTCGAGCGC
>JAGQSP010000564.1:272-6678 GCA_020439485.1 Acidimicrobiales bacterium
GCGACGGCGATGTCGATCGCCAACGCCCTGTCGGGCTCGATCCGCATGCGATCCCTGTCTAGGCATCCAGCGACGATCTGGTCGATGATCGCAAGTGGTTGCTCTGACCGGGGGTTGTCGGAGGTGACCACAACACGGTCTGCGAGCCGGCAAGCGACCTCGCCCATCTGTGGCCGTTTCGACCTGTCCCTGTCGCCCCCTGCACCGAACACGACCGTCAGCGGACCCCTAGCCAGTTCCCTTGCCGCTGCGAGGGCGGCCTCCAGAGCGTCTGGCTTGTGCGAATAGTCCACGACGACGTCGATGTCGGCGCCTTCGACGCGGACGCGCTCGAACCGGCCACGCACCGACTTCAACGATTCGAGGCCGGCGGCCATGGCATCGTCGTCGACACCCAATCGCTCGGCCACCGCGCAGGCGCCCACAGCATTGGAGACATTGAACCGACCCGGCAGGTGCACGCGCATTGTGCGACCGTTGCGGACGAACGTAGACCCATCGGGGCCCATCAGAACATCGTTCACGTGGGACAAAGAGTAGGCCTCACGCGGGCACAGGTCGGGGTCGGTGTCGGCCAGGAGGCGCCGACCCCACTCGTCGTCCGAACACACCAGGCCCAGCTTCGAACGCGACCGCTGGAACAGCTGCCGTTTGGCAAGGAAGTAGTCGTCGAGGTCGGCGTGGAAGTCGAGATGGTCGACGCCCAGGTTGGTGAAGACGGCAACGTCGAATTCGACCCCATCGACCCGGTGCAAGCTGAGGGCGTGGGACGAGACCTCCATGGCCACGGCGGCGACCTGCGGAGGCTGCTTGGCCAGCCAACGGTGCAGGTCGGTCGACTCGGGAGTGGTCAACGAGCCGCTGAGCGTTCCCGACACGGCCGTAGGGCGGCCGGCGGCGGCCAATATCGCAGCGATCATGTGTGTTGTGGTGGTCTTGCCTGCGGTGCCGGTCACCGCCACCATCGCCAGGCCCCGGGACGCCGTCTGCCACACCTGGGCGGCCAACAAACCCATGGTGGCCCTGACGTCGGACACCAACACCTGCACCACGCCATCAGCGTCGGACCCAAGGACAAGGGGGCGCTCCACCAGAACCGCCACCGCTCCGGCGGCCACCGCCGAGGTGGCGTGGTCGTGGCCGTCCGTGCGCTCGCCGGGAACACATGCGAACAGTGCACCTGTTTCGCAGCGACGACTGTCGTGGACGACGTCGTTGACTTCGACATCGGCCGCGGCAACGCCGGCGGGTTCACCGCCGGCGTCGAGCAGTTCGGCTGAGACCGATGCACCTTTCAGCACGTCGCCGATGCGCAACTCAACCCCCCGCTGCTTCGACCAGGCCGTCGGCATCTTCAGCGGGTGCCTGCTCAACCGATGTGGGGGCCACGCGGAGGGTCTGCAGTACATAGTCGGCGAGTTCGGCGAACAGTGGTGCCGCGACCTCACCGGCCAAGTGTGGGGTCGCCGAATCCAGCAACACGAGAATGGTCAGCTGCGGATCCTCGGCTGGTACGAACCCGACGAAGGTGCTCATGTAGTCGGTCTCGGAGTAGCCGCCGGCTATGGGCTTTTGTGCCGTGCCGGTCTTGCCTGCGACCGTGAAACCCTCGACCGACGCGTATTTGCCCGTGCCCTCGCTGACGACCAGCTCGAGCATGTGGGTGATCTGTTCTGCGGTTTCGGGCGACATCACCCGACGGCCCGGCGCCGCGGGCCAGGTCTGGAGCTCGCCGTCGTCGACGACCCCGCGAACCAGCGTGGGCGCCAGGTAGACGCCTCCGTTGGCGACCGTGTTGTAGGCCGCCGCAACCTGCATGGGCGTCAGCGCGACACCCTGGCCGAACGCGATGGTGGCCAGCTCGGTGCCGAAGAACGCCTCGGGCACCAGACCGGCCGATTCGTTGGGAACCGTGGGCGAACCATCGAGGCCGGTGAAGCGGCCGAACCCCAGATCGGACATGTGCTGGCGCAGGCGCACCGGGCCCACCATCTCGGCGATCATGATGGTGCCGATATTGGACGACCGGGCGACCACCTGCTCGACACTGAGTTCGCCGCTTCCCTTCGAGAACGGCTCGCGGAACAGCTTGTCCGCATACTCGTAGACCGGCGGCACCTCGAACACGGTGTCGGGCTCTACGAGGCCGTCTTCGAGGGCAGCCGACACGGTGAAGATCTTGTTCACCGAGCCAGGCTCGTACGTATCGAGATAGGCCATGTTGTATGACGCGGGCCTGGCCCGGCCCGTCTCGGGGTCGGCCATGACACCGGCCGAAGCCAGCACCTCACCCGATCCGGTACGCATGACTATTGCCACTCCGCCCCGGGCGTTAGTGGCCTCGACCTGCTCTACCAGGATCTCCTCGGCGAGGAACTGGGTTTCGCGATGAATGGTCAGAACCAGATCCTTGCCCTGGGTCGCCTCGTGTATCTCTCGCTCGCCGGTGGGCAGAAGCGTTCCGTCTCGGCCGCGTTCGTACGACTCCCAGCCGGCCTGGCCGCGCAACAGATCGTCGTATTGCAGCTCGATGCCGCCGAGCGCGTTGTGGTCGACATCCAGCGATCCGATCAGGCCCTTGGCGAAGAACTCGCCGTTGGGCAGCAGCCGGCTCAGCTCGGAGTCGACCACCACTCCGGGCAGGCCCAGATCGAGAACGGCCTGGCCTATCTGTTGGTCGGCCTGGCGCACGACATAGGCGAACCGCCCGCCTCTGAGGATGCGATCGAGGATGACCTGCTGGTCTACGCCGGTTACCGCAGACAGCGCCGCGGCCGTAGCGCCGGGATCTTCCACCAGCTGAGGATCCAGCCATATGGTCGGTCGGTTGTCTGACACCGCCAGGGTCTGCAGACCACGATCGAGGATCGAGCCGCGGCCGGCCGCGAGCTGGATCTCGGCCTGACGTTGCGGCGCACCCCACTGCGTGTACGTGGCCGTGTTCACGACCTGAACCTGCACGAGACGCCACGCGACGGCCACCACCACCAGCACCAGCACGCCCAGCATGGCCACGATGCGACGTTCGGGGCGACCGCGCCGGCGGGTCTTGAACGGCCGGTTCTGGTTTCGGGTATCGCGGGCTTGTGGGTTCAAGCGGGCGCCGGCAGCGCGGCGGGCCGCTGCGGGGCCTGCGCCGGCATCGGGGCCTGGAAGTACGGTGCGGCTGCGGGCCGCGGTGTGGTTGCGGCCAAATGGTGGTGTGCTCACCGCGAACCGGCCGAGCCGCCATCTGCGAACCTGGCGGCATCGGCCACCTCGGCCACCAAGGTTTCGTCGACTACGACATCCACAGGGGTCGACGGATCGACCATGCCCAGCGCACCACGAGCCAGACGCTCGATCTGGGCCGGCGAGTTGAGCTCGTCCAACTGGATCTGAAGGTCCAGCAGGCGCTCGGTCTCCAACGTCAACTCGCGCTGGACCTCCTCGAGCTCGTACTGGGTGCTCGCCATCTGCGAGTGGAACGCGGCGAAGCCGAACATCACGGCCAGCACAGCCACCGCGACCAGACCGAACAGCATCGGCAGCCGGTGCGAACGCGACGGCGAAACGAGGCGAAGCGGGGGCTGCTCGCGGCGCTGCCGCTGCCTTCCAGAAGGCGCCGGGCGCGCGGGCCTCGAAGTCGATGGTCCAGGGCGGGTCTGGGGTACAGCCGCGTCGAAGGGCTGGGAATACTCCGTTGCGATGCTCACGAAGTGGCTCCTGTACGTTCTGCGGCCCGAAGCCGGGCGCTCGCTGCCCGCGAGTTGGTCTCGATCTCGGATGCGGCTGCGGTGCGCCCGCCGCTGAAGAGCAGGGTGAGCCTTGGCTCTGACCCCGGCGGCGGCGGAAGGTCCGGACGACCTACCGGTCCACTCCGCGACAGATCGCGCAGCACACCCTTGACGATTCGGTCTTCGCCCGAGTGATACGACAAGACCGCGATTCGCCCGCCCAGAACCAGCGCGTCGACGGCCGCCCGCAGTGCGGGCTCGAGCACGTCGAGCTCGTCGTTGACCTCGATACGAATCGCCTGGAAGGTGCGCGCCGCAGGCTGGCGGTTGTTGCGACGTGCAGGAGCCGGTATGGCAGCCGTGACCACCTCGGCCAGGCGAGCGGTGTCTGAGATGGGGCGGGCGGCCACGATCGCCGAGGCGATGCGGGCCGAGTAGCGCTCGTCGGCGTTGCGTCGCAATATCTGGGCCAGGGTGCGCTCGTCGTATTCGTTCACGACGGCAGCCGCTGTCAGGGACGACGTGCGATCCATGCGCATGTCGAGGGGCCCAGCGTTGCGGAACGAGAACCCGCGGTCGGCGGCGTCGATGTGGTGCGAGCTGACGCCGAGGTCGAAGATCACCCCGCAGACGCTGGCGGGCTCGACCACGTCGGCCAGACGGTCGAACCGCACGTGGTGTGCTTCGAACCGGTCGCCGAAGCGCCTCAGGCGCCGCGTCGCGGCTTCGATCGCGTTCAGGTCTCGGTCAAGGCCCACCAGGCGGCTGCCCTCCACCGCTTCCAGCAGTGCTTCGGCATGGCCTCCCCCGCCCAGGGTCGCGTCGACGAACACCGGGGTGCGGCCACGAGACGCGGGCGCGGCCGAAAGCAGTCCTGTGATCTCGCGCTCCATGACCGGGATGTGGGAGAAGGTGGTGCCGTCACCCAGAGTTGGGCTCCCGGCCTCGTCGGTGGCACGTGAATCGGCTGGGTCAGATGGTTCCCCAGGCCCCCCGGCGAACCGATACGACGGACTGGCCGTCGTGGACGGAAACGGGCGGAGCTGGATTGTTTCCGGTCCGCCGGGGGGCATGGTGGTCTTGGGGAGGGTCGCCAGAGCCGTGCTCACAAGCTGTCCTCCCGCAACATCAATTGCAGGTGCGCTTCGGCCTCGTCGCCTTCGAGCAGCGCTTCGTCGCCTTCGGCACCGTTTACGGCCCAGCGCTCGTCGCTCCAGATCTCGATGCGCTCGCCAAATCCGTTGACCACGCAGGTGCGGTCGAGGTCGGCGAACTCGCGGAGCTTCGCTGGAATGGCGATGCGGCCCTGCTTGTCGGGAACGATGGGCACCGATCCGGCCATGAAGGCGCGGGCTGCGTTGCGGGCAACCCGGCCGGCGCTGGCCAGGCGCATGCGGTGTTCGTACTGGGCCTGAAACTCGGCCTCACCCATCAGGGCCAGGCAGCCCTCGAGGCTCTTGGTGAGGTAGCCGCCGGTAGCGAAGGCGTCGCGGAACGCGGAGGGAAGGATCAGCCTCCCCTTCTCATCGAGCCCATGCTCGAACGTCCCGACAAACACCCTGGTACAACCTTTCTCAGCGACTACTGAACGGTCCTGTAGACCCATCTTCAGACCGGTGAGGGGTTCGGCGAACGATGCTCCACATCGCTCCCCTTTCCTCCACTTCGCGCCACAGTAAAGGTCCTTTTTGGCCCCCGCAACGCAATCGAGACGCCCGAAGTGGACACCCAGGTCGCCACACAGCGAGACATTCGTGTAGTTACATCGGTGTAATTCTCACCGAGAGCGTTGAAAACGCTGGACTTCACGAAACTGAAACGAACGGCCGTTCGAAGCCAGATCGAGTGGTTGAACCGCCACTCAGCGTCGAAGATTTTTTTGCCGCGCGCTATGGATTGGCGGTCGCCAGGCCCGAATCGGCTCGCTGGCCGGTCAGCACCGAACGCAGCGTCGCCTCGAACCGCTCGCGGTCCAGACCCAGTTCGCCGAGACCGACAGCCACCTGGGCCAGCTCGCGCCTGGCGTCGGATCGATCCGAAGCCGACATCTCGAGCGCCTCCACAACATCGTCGGCGCGCCAATCGCAGTGGGCCTGGCACATGAACCTGGCGCCGTGGCGGGTGCGTCGCTGGGAGATGCCGACCAGCTTGCGACCATCCACCAGCACCTCACCGGGGCCCACTCCCGCAAAGCACACCAGCTGGCTCCAGCGCGAGTGCTGCAGGGCGCCCCGGTGGTTGGTCGCTTCCACCCCGAAGTGGGCCAAGACCTCGACCAACGCGTCGCCGACCCACAAGAAGGCCTTGCCCACGTCGTCGTTCCAGCGCGGGTCTGTCGGCCCTATCTCGATGTCGAACCATGCGACGGTGCGGTCGACCCACACCGCTCCCCCACCACCGCGCCGCCTGACCAGCTCGGCGCCTCGACGATCCAGCTCGGCGCGGTCGACGGCCAGATCTCGTTGCGACGACCCCAACACCAAGGCAGGCTTCGATGGTCGGCAGAACCACGTGACCGGTCCGCCCGAAACCTCGCGGGCCAGCAGCGCAGAAGGCGGAGCCGAGGTCTCGACGAATCTCACGAAGGGCACCCTGAGGTCATCAGGCCGTGGCGGCCAGTTCGATGCCCTCGGGCAACTCTGGCAGGTACGGAACCCACGCGGCCGGCAAGCTGCGCACAGACAGGGCGA
>JAGQSP010000565.1 GCA_020439485.1 Acidimicrobiales bacterium
GCATGGCGGGTGACGACAGGATGGTGTGACCAACCGTCCCGTTGCAGGCGGGCGAAGCGGGCCCATCGGCGGCGTGGCGGACGACGAAAGGTTCGACCATGCTTGCGCGCAATCGCACCCTGGTCGGCGGGGGGCTGGTACTGCTGCTCGCGTCGCTCATGCTCGTCTTCGTGCCGGGGGCTGGGGCCCAAAGCGACGACGACCCGTGTCTCGACAACATCCCCGACCAGATACCGATCGAGGATCTGAGCCTCGATCCCGAGACCGAGGGCAAGGGCGGATCACTCCCGTCGGTCCTCGACTCGGATGAGGTCGCCGGCATCCTTGCCGACGTGTACGCCCGAATCCCCGACACCGACGGCGACGGATTCCCCGACCTACCGGTTGATTCCGAGGGAAACACCGACTTCACCGCCCTGGACCGGCTACTGGGTGAGCCGGGGGTCAGGGACATCGCCCCCGGCGAGAACTCCAACGTGGTGACGGTCGATCAGGACGGCGCGATCGTCATCCAGGCGACCGACGAACTGGTTGAACAAGCCGATGAGCAGGTCAGGCGATCGGGGTGTGATCCGGGTCTGGTCGGCGGCTCGGGCTCGGTGCTCTCGGGTGCGTGTATGGGCACTGCCTGGTCGTACGACGCCGATGGACAGCCGCTGGATCAGGCGGTCGACTGGAGCTTCGCCAATCCGCCCGTCGATGTGTTCGGCGATGGGGCTGGCACCCAGGCTTTCACCTCGGACAATCCGTTCCAGGTCGACGCGAACGGATTCGTCATCTACACCGGCGTGGCCGGTGGCCTGGAGCCTGGTTCTGGTCCTCGCGACCACGACTGGTTCATCCAGCTGAAGCTGTTCGGCACGGGCACCACTCTCGACGCAGGAGGCGATCCGAACTCGTCGGGAGAAAACCGCAACGCGGGCGCGGTCAACCTGCGGGACGATCTCCCCGGCGCAGCAAAGATCAACGCCATCATCGGGGCGAACGGTCAGATGACAGCCGACGGCGGCGACTTCCGATGCGTTGGCTCAGGATTCGTCGACCTGAAGGGCGATATCGACCCCACCCTTCCAGGCGTCGGGCTCGTCGCCATCGCAGCCATCGGGCTGTTGTTCAACGCCAGGCCCGCCCTCACATGGGGAGGTTCGAAGTGACCGCTACCACTGCTAGGCGTCACCCCGTCAGGGGTGCCCTGTACGGAATCGTTCTGGGCTTGGGGCTCGCTCTTGTCGCCATCGGCCGCAAGCTCGTCACCCTCGATTCGATCATGCCCTTGGTCATCGTGGTCGTGGGCATCGTCATCGGGGTTTTGTGGTCGATGCTCGGCCCGGCCAAGAACCCCAAAGCACCGGCGCCGCCAGAAGCATCGGCGGACGGCGCGGACTAGATCACAAAACGCGCCCGCAGGCGCGTTTCGGGGCTGAAAGTGACCGGCGCGTCACCCACCGTCACCAAAGGTGCGCCCTCGGCAGGATTCGAACCTGCGCACATGGCTCCGGAGGCCACTGCTCTATCCCCTGAGCTACGAGGGCATCGATCGGAATCGATCGAACGGTCAATGTAGCGTCTCGCCGACGCGTCGGTGCCACGAATGCGCGGTTCGATGGCACGGCGCCGGCAGCGGTCCATACTGTTTCGATGTCAAGTCTCCTGGTCACCGGCGGAGCCGGATACATCGGCTCACACACGGTGAGAGCACTGGTGGCAGCTGGCCACGACGTCGTGGTGGTGGACGACCTGTCGGCCGGTCGATCCGAGGCGGTCGGCGATTGCGTGTTGGCTGTCGGCGACATCGGAGACAGGGGTTTTGTCGAATCCGTGTTCCGTTCTCACGGTCCATTCGACGGGGTCATTCATTTCGCCGGCTACATCGAGGTGGCCAGATCTGTTGTCGATCCGCTGGCCTTCTACGAGACCAACCTGTCGAAGGCGGCAACCCTGGTGTCGGCGTGCGTTGAGAACCATGTAGGGGCCTTCGTGTTCAGCTCGACCGCAGCGGTGTACGGAATCCCCGAACAACAGCCCATCGTCGAGAGCTCTCCGGTAGCTCCGATCAACCCATACGGCTCGTCCAAGGCCATGCTGGAGCGAGTGCTCGAGGATGTGCACGCCGCACACGCCATGCCTTGGATAGCGCTGCGCTACTTCAACGCTTGCGGGGCCGACCCCGACGGCGGAATCGGAGAGGACCACGACCCCGAAACCCATCTGATACCGCTGGCGATCGCTGCTGCGGCGGGCAGGCGGGACGAGATGAAGCTCTTCGGGACCGATTACCCCACGCCCGATGGCACGTGCGTGCGCGACTACATACACGTCAGCGATCTCGCTTCGGCGCACGTGCTGGCCGTCGAGGGACTGCTGAAGGGTGCTCCCAGCGGGGCCTACAACCTCGGAACGGGTGTTGGGCATTCCAACCGCGAGGTCCTCGACGCTGTCGGGCGCGTTGTCGGTACACCCGTGCCTTACAGCGAGGCAGAGAGGCGGCCTGGCGATCCGGCAGAGTTGGTGGCCGATGCCAGCCGTTTCCGGGCCCAGTTCGACTGGCAACCGAACCACTCCGACCTGGATCACATCGTCGAAACTGCCTATAGCTGGCATCGCAGCCTTTGGTCGTGAGTACCCTCGTGGGTTTGCGTCGAACATCAAGAGGCACATGTGATTCGCGACAACCTCTCCGCCGCCGTCGGTGCCGCTCTGCAGAGCATGGGCATCGATCCGCTACCCGATTTACACCTGGAGCGCCCGGCCCGACGTGAACATGGCGACTGGTCCACAAACGTCGCCCTGGCGTCCAAAGGCAGCCACGGTCGCAACCCCCGCGAGTTCGCTGCGGAACTGGTCGAGACCCTCGCCGCCATGCAGATCCGCCATGTCGACGCCATAGAGATCGCCGGACCCGGTTTCGTCAACTTCAGGCTCGCCGATACCTGGCTGCACGACGTGCTGGTCGAGGTTGTCGAGGCGGGTGACGCCTTCGGCAGGCCAGACATCGGTGGTGGATCGCAGGTGCTGGTCGAGTTCGTGTCGTCGAACCCCACGGGCCCTGTGCACGCCGGTCACGCCAGGGGCGCCATCTATGGTGACGCGTTGTCGCGGCTGCTGGAGGCGACCGGGCACCGGGTGACCCGAGAGTTCTACATAAACGACCGCGGCGTGCAGATGCAGAACTTTGCCGCGTCGTTGGCCGCGGTTCGTGATGGTCGTGAGGTTCCGGCCGACGGCTACGCAGGTCCATACATCCAGACGTGGGCGCGTGAGATGCCGGCCGGTGTCGACCCGCTCGAGTGGGGTTACGAACGCTGCCTCGGCTACATAGACGAGACCCTCAAGCGGCTGGGCGTCGAGTTCGACTCGTGGTTCAGCGAACGGTCGATGGTCGGCAGCGGTGCCATCGAGGAGACTCTGGGCGATCTCG
>JAGQSP010000566.1:0-3955 GCA_020439485.1 Acidimicrobiales bacterium
ACGGCACGACTGGGGGTCGCCGGCGATCTGATATGCCGACACCATCTCGTCGGTCACCAAGGGTGCAACCCCGGCCGGACCTCCAGACTGGAACGCTGCCCGCATCGCCTCGATGGTAGGCCCGTCGATGCCCAGGTTTGCCAGCATCCGGGGTGGGCTGTCGAGGATGGCGTACGCATACAGCCCCTTGGCCTCCTCGATCATCTCCGGTGTGAACGCCAGCCGGTCGAGGTAGATGGCAGCGACCTCACGGTCGCGGCCGGCAGCCCAGACCAGCTCTGTGGCCGGGCCCAGGTCTGACTTGGCCATCAGCACAACACCGTCGGCCTTGGCCCCGGCCAACTCGAGCAGACGCTCGCCCCTGGCCGCGACCCAGATCGGTATGTCGTGGGGGCCGGTGCCGAGGCTCGCCCCTTGGAGGTGGTGGACATGGCCCTGCCACGTCACCTCGTGCCCGGTCCACAGTCGACGGCAGATCTCGATGGTGTCGTCGACGGCTCCCAGCGGAGACTTGCGGTCGATTCCCATCGGGTGCAGCACCATGGTGCCGCCGGCCACGAGGGTCAGGAACGCTCGGCCCCCGCTCAGCTGATCGATGGTGGCAATCGCCGCTGCGGTTGCGGCCGGGTGGCGGGTGTACGGATTGGTGACCGCGCCGAGGCGAATGGTGCTGGTGGCCTTGGCCGCGGCCCCCAACGTGGCATACACGTCGTGCATCAGGCCCTCGTCGGCCACCATCGCATACCCGTATCCAAGCGACTCGGCCACCACGATGGTGTCGATCAACTCGTCGACGGGCATCGTCGGGACTATCTGCATGCCGACGATGGTTCGACTGTGCCTGCGACCCGACATCGGCTGACCCATCCCCGTTCGGCCCGATCCTGCCGAGCCTAGAAGAACGACGCCCGCAGGACGTCGTGGTTGATAGATCCGGCACTGAACGTGTTGCCGGACACCAGGTTGTTGAGGTGCACCTCGGCCGGCGAGTGCAACTCGATCGGTATCTCGTAGAAGTCGCGGCCGGCGTCTTCGTATATGTCGATGAACGGCCGACCGTAGGCCTCGCAGGCAGACGAGATCACCCGAGGGGCGAGTTCGGCGCACAGCTCGTCGGTGGTGTCGACAGCGATGTTGGCGATGCCGCCGTACAGGAGGCTGTCGTTGATGCGCCCCATCGAGATCAGGTCGTCGTCGATCAGTGGCGGCACCACGCCGAAGCCGTACGCATACCTGAGGCAGCGCAGGTCCATTCCCTCCTCGGCCAGGCGGTGCAGCGTCTGCTCGACGATGCGGGCAGCCACCTGTACGGCGCAGACCAGGCTGCGGTTGGGGGCGAACAGGATGTACAGGTCGCTGGGGTCGACTCGGCACGAGCTGGCGATCAGATCTGCCATGTCGGTGCCGATCGGCTCGGAGGTCTGGATGGCAACCACCGCCTCGTGGTGGTCGTCGCGATAGTCGGTCCACTCGAAATAGTGGTCGAGCGAATCCTTGTTGAGGGCCCGTCCGGGCCCGGCCAGGATGGCGGCGTGTTCCTTGCCCGGCTCTTCGAGCCGCCAGCCGGCGATCTGGGAGGCCACGCACGCCTCGATGGGGTGATCGATCATCACCCTGACCGCGGTCAGCATGCGCCCGTCGACCTCGAATGGTTCGTACGACACCTCGCCGAGACCGCCCAGTGTCACCAGGGTGTAGAGGCTGGCGGCGCGCCAGCCGGCCTTGGCGTTGAGCCCCATGTCGACGACCGTGGCCCCGTTGGGCAACGTTTCGACGAGCACGCCGAGCGAGTCGGCGTCGTCGAGAATCTGTCGGACGACCTTCATCGCCTCGCGGTTGATGCTGATCAACGATGTGCCTTTCGGTTTCTGGATTCCGGCTTCACGAGCTGGGCTGATCGAGTGCTAGGCCGGTCCGGCCTCGCGACCTCCCAGCCCGGCGTCGACGGCCATCACCGAGCCATTCATGTAGCTCGCCTCGGGTGACGCAGCGAACACGATCGCCGCCGCCAGCTCGTCGGGACGGCCGAAGCGACCGCCCGGTATGTATCGCTGGATCTCGGCCTGCAGGTTCGTGTCTGGCATGCCGGCCAGCAGTGCCTCGGTGGCAATCAGACCGGGTGCCACCGCGTTGACGCGTATGCCGTGCGGGGCGAGGTCGACGGCCATGGCCCGTGTGAGTCCCTCGATGGCCCCCTTGGAAGATATGTACGCTGTGCGGCTCGGAACCGCCAGCCTGGCCAGGATCGAGCTGACCAGAACGATCGCTCCGCCCTCGCCGCGTTCGACCATTGCCGCCGCGACCCTCTGGCTCAGCTGATAAGGCCCTCTGACGTTGGCCCGCCAGACCGCTTCGAAGTCGTCGAGCGAAACGTCCAGGAACGAGGTTCGTTCCATCATCGCGGCGTTGTTGACCAGCACCGATATGGGTCCGAGCCGCTCGGTGACCTCGTCGACCAACCGGTCGACATCGGCCGAGTCGCCCATGTCGGCCTGGAAGATCTCGGCGACTCCACCGGCGTTGTCGATCTGGGCCTTCACGACCCGCGCACCGGCGAGATCGGCTCGATAGTTGACCGCCACGCGAGCGCCCTCGGCCGCAAACGCCTCGGCGCAAGCCGCGCCGATTCCTCGTGAGGCTCCGGTCACCACGACCGTCTGGTCGACGAATCTGTTGGCTGTCATGAATCCCCCTGTGGCACTGGTTGTCGCAGCTCTGAAGCCCGAGCGAGCGTCGCATCGAGGTCGGCCAACAATCGGGCGGCCGTGGCGCCATCTATGAACCTGTGGTCGAACGTGAGCCCGAACCAACAGAATGGCTTGACTACGGGCTTCGCGTCGTCGTCTGGCACGAAACGATCGACAATGCGTCCCACCAGCAAGATCGCTCCCTGAGGTGGTGGGGGAATGGCGAATCCGCCGTCGACGCCGAACATGCCCAGGTTCGAGACGGTGAAAGTGCCGCCTTCGATGTCTTCGAAGGTGAGCGAACCGCTGCGCGCCTTGTGGGCAGCCGCCGCCGCGGCCGCATCGAGCTGTTCGAATTCGAGCTGGTCGGCTCCGTGGACGACCGGCACCACCAGACCGTCTTCCACCGACACCGCCATACCCAGGTTCACCCGGTCGTTCACCACAACGGCCCGATCCTCGAGCCGCCCGTTGAGCATCGGGTGGCGGCCGAGGCACGAGGCGACGGCGGCCAACACGTAGGTGTTGATCGACGGCTTGGGTTGAGCACTGGCGCGGTCGGCCAGCACGGCGGACATGTCGATGTCGCGCGTCACCTGGCTGAGCGCCGCGGTGTGAACCGCACTCGACATGGTCTTGACCATGGTCCGCTGCAGCCGTGTGAGCTTGTGCGAGACCTCGGCCACTGCGATCAGTCCCGGCTCTCGATGATGGCCAACACGCCGCCGACGTCGACGATCTCTTCCTCTTCGGCGACCAGTTCGAGGACGGTGCCGTCGCACGGGGAAAGCAGCTCGTTCTCGACCTTCTCGGTCTCGACATCGGCGATCACCTGGCCTTCGGTGACCTCGTCGCCCACAGAGACGTGCCAGGCGACGACCGATCCGTCCTCCATGGTGAGGCCCCACTTGGGCAATATGACTTCTTGACGGGCCATGTCTAGTTCTCGCCTTCTGGCCGTGACGAGCCCGCACCAACAGGTACCGGGCTCATGCCTAGTGTCTTGCGGATCTGCGCTTCGATGTCGTTGTCGTCGGGGAGGATTTCGTGCTCGAGCGGAACCGAGAACGGAATCGGGGTGTCGAGCCCATCGACGCGGCCCACGGGGGCCTGCAGATCTGAGAAGCAGTTCTCGTGGATCATGGCGCTGAGTTCGGCGCCGAGCCCGCCGGTGCGGGGGGCTTCGCTGGCCACCACCGCCCGGCCTGTCTTTGCGACCGACGCCACGATGGTTTCGGCGTCGTAGGGTTTGATGGTTCGCAGGTCGA
>JAGQSP010000566.1:3978-4125 GCA_020439485.1 Acidimicrobiales bacterium
GCGGTCAGGGCCATCGGCACCATACGCATGGAGGCCACCACGGTTATGTCCGAACCCTGGCGTGCGACGGCGGCCTTTCCGATCGGAACGGTGTAGTAGCCGTCTGGCACCTCACCGCGGGATCGGTACAGCGCCTTGTGTTCGAGG
>JAGQSP010000567.1 GCA_020439485.1 Acidimicrobiales bacterium
GGGGTCAGCCCAGGCGATAGACCCTGCGGGCCGACCCGGCGAACAGATCGGCCCGCTCGGAGGGTGAATAGTCGGCCGACACCAAGTCGAACGCCTGCCACAACACCGCATAGTCGATGGTCTGGCCGTCGACGGGATAGTTCGACTCGAACAGGCAACGATCCGGCCCCAACGCATCGATTGCCGCCCTGATGGTGTCGCCCCAAACCTCTGCGACCTCCTCGGCACCGGGACGCCCCGAGCGATAGACGGCACCGAACCGGCTCATGCCGATGCCGCCCAGCTTCATCCACACGTTGGGGCATGCGGCCAGATCGACATACGAGCGGCGCAGATCGCTGTGCACTTCGTCCCAACGGCCGGCCCACACGCCAACTCCGATGGGGCCTCCCAGGTGGTTGACGACGATCTGGAGGTCGGGAACCTCGCGTGCCAGCGCAACCACCTCGCCGAGCTGGTGGTGATACTGCCAGGCCTCGAAGCTCAGCCCACGGTCGCACAGTTGCCGCGCCCCGGCGACGAACTCGTCGCGGCGGTACAGATCGGCCGGAGGTTCGCCTCGATTCGAGACCACTTCGGGTGTTCCAGAACGGGCACCGGAATGGCGGATGCCCCTGAAGCGCCCGCCACCTGCGTCGATGTGGGCGTCGAGCACCGGGCCGACCGCTGCGCCCAGCATCAGGTTGGCGTGGCCGACGATGGCGGCGATGCGAGCTGCGTCGCCGCCGTCGCTGGCGTCGCACCGACCGGCGACCCACTCGGTTTCACCGACGGGCTTCAGAGCCTCGGGCCCCTCGGTTCGATAGTTCGATCCACAGTCGATGAACACGGTTTCGGTCACACCGTCGACACCGGCCGTGTCGGCCAGAAGCTCGGGCAGGTCGTAGCGGCCATAGGGCGAGTCATAGTCCCAGAGATGATGGTGGGCATCGACGATTTCCTCGACCGCACTGTGGTTCGTCATCGGTGCATCTCCGCAAGCCTCGTTCCGATTTCGGCTAGTGCGTTCCTGAGCTCGACGGGCAACAAGACCTCGAACTCTGGACCCAGCGCCATCAACTCTCGCACGGCCGCATCGTAGGACTCGAACCGGAACGACCCCTCGAGCCAATCGGCTCGGTCGGCAGGAGGTTCGAATGTGGGCCGCTGCCGCCAGCCGCTGGGCCGCCCGACCACCAGCGCGGTCTGCAGCGCCGCGGGCGAAACGCGCACACGAACCCGACGCAGCCGACCCCGACCCTCGGCCATCCCCGACGGCAGACTCGGGATTTGCTGGTCGAATGTGTCGAGCAACTCGAATCCGCCACCCGGGCCGCGCACCGCAAACACGGGCACACCCGAACCACTCAAGGCCTCGATATCGCGCAGAACCGTGCGCTGAGACACCTCCAGTCGCTCTGCCAACTCGCGCGCCGTCAACCGGCCGCCGTTGCGCAGGAGCAACAGCAAGTTCAAAAGCCGGCCGGCCCTCACAGCGACGTCTCAAACATTCACGACATATGGTGTCAGGAATTGGATGCGACAGTTCACGCAACCCACATCCGATCGCTGGAGACGTCATGCAACACCACATCGAAGGAGCCGGAACCGAGGACGACCCCTGGATCCTCACCACCCCACCAGGTCAGTCCGAGTTCGATGCCTGGCGCGACGAGCAGGCCGATCCACCGGCGCTGGTGATAAGGGTCGGGTCCACCAAGCTGAGCTACCACCTGCGCTGCATCGCCGACCTCCACCAGATGCTGACCGAACACGGCGACTGGATGCCGCTGGGCAACGCCGACGAACAGAAGACCGCCAAGCCCGGAACCGTCGAAGAATGGGCCCGATCAGACGACAACCCGGTTGGCGGCTGGTATGGCCTGCGCAAGGGCTATCGGGGTCGATTCGGCAACTATGTGCCGCCGGTGTTGGAGGCGTTGGGTCTTGCCGAGGTCGAGCACAACGCCCGCAACAACCGAATGAGGGCCATCGCGTCGCCAGATGGTGCCCAGTTGACCTAGTCCATCGGGGGCGGCTCGACCGCCCGGTCGTACTGGTTCTGGTTGCCGGCGCGAACCTGCGCCTTGTCGTAGAGGTCCTGCAGGACCTCTCGCAGTTCGAGGGTGGTCTGCTGCACCGCCTTGCGCGACACCCTGCCAGATTCCTTGCGGGCGGGCGGCATTATCGGCTCGCCGACCACCAGGTGCACCTTCACCGGGTAGATGAAGTTGCGGCCCTTGGGCATTGCGTTCTCGGACCCGCCGATGCCCATCGGCACAATCGGCACACCGCAGCGGGCGGCGAC
>JAGQSP010000052.1 GCA_020439485.1 Acidimicrobiales bacterium
GCCCCATTCTTGGTCGACGGCTCCCCGGCGACCCAGCGTCCGACCGACCCGCCTGCGTCCGAGCAGGTCGTGCGAGGGTGGCAGGCCCAAACCGAACGCGGCGCCCGCTTCGAGATTCCAGATGGGCCCATCGCCTCGGCCTTCGCAGCGGCACGGCGCCACCTGTTGTTGTTCAAGGTCGGCGATGCGTTTCAAGCCGAGCCGGTCGGCAACGCAGGCGTCGATTGGAACGATGTCGTGTCGTTGCTGATGGCCTGCGACCAGATGGGATGGCATGCCGACGCCGCCGAGGCACTGTTGTGCATCGACGACATGACGCGGCGCAACGGTTCGATCGAGGGCAGCGAAGGACACTCCGAAGGCACCGCGGCTGCGCTGGCCGCCATCGGCCACCACATCAGGCTGAGCCGGGTAGAGGCCATGGCGGTCGAACTGGTCGATCACGTGGTGGGGGCCGCAAGGTTCATCGAGAAGCGCAGGCGTCGCGGCGAACGCGACGAGCTGAGCGTCGGGTTGTTGCCGGCGCGCGAGGTCGCGGGCAGGCTCGAGTTCCGCTATGCCGACAACTTCTGGGCGTTGCGCGCGCTGCTAGATGCGGTCGAGATGTTGACCCTGGCGGGCGAGACCCAGGCGGCGTCCGATGTTGCGGCCATTGCCGCCGATCTGCGTGTCGACCTGTTGAGTTCGTTCGAGGCCGTTGTCGATCGGTTCGGTTCCGACGTGTTGCCCGCCACGCCTCATCGATCGATGGACGAGCGCGGAATCGACTCGCTGGTTGCCGTTTGGCCCACCCGCGTCCTCAAACCCCAACATCCGATGATGGCCGCAACGGCCGACGAGGTGAGGCGACGTTTCATGCACGGCGCCGCCCACCACAACTCGATAGGTCCACGGGGTCTGGCCACCCATCGCACCGTGCGGCTGGCGATGTACGAGCTGCTGGCGGGTGATCCGCGGTGTCTCGACCGGCTGCGGTGGATGGTCAACTCGGCGAGTTCGACCTTCACGTGGCCCCGCACGATCCACCCCAAACTGGGCACAGGAACCTCGGGCGATGGTCATCACGGTGCTGTCAGCGCACACTTCGTGAGTCTCGTGCGCTCGCTGCTGGTTCACTCGCCCCCGGGCGAGGAGACGGCGCTCTCGTTGCTGGCCGTCTACCCGCCCGAATGGCTCGGCCAGCCGATCGAGGTTCACGACGCCCCGACCGAGCACGGGATCTTGTCGTACGCGATCCGGTGGCATGCAAATCGTCCGGCGCTGTTGTGGGAACTGGTGCCCCACGGCGACAAACCCGTCACGATCCGGGTGCCTGGTCTGGACCCGAGCTGGTCGACCACCCAGCTCAAGGGTGATGCCCTCTTGGCAGAGGTTGCGGCGCCCGATTCTGCGGCTGCGCCGACCTTCCCGCCGCCCGAACAGGCCGGGGGCTTCAGCTGAGAGCCCGCACGGCGGCCGTTGCGGCAGCGGCGACCACCACCACGACCACGAACGGCAGCTTCAACCTCAACGCCACGGCGGCAGCGATCACTCCTGCCATCCGCGCATCCAGCACCAGAGCCTTGTCCGACACCGCGGTCGAGGTGACCACCAGGGCTGCCAGCAGCGGAGCCGGCAGCACAGCGGCGAGCCGGTCGATCCAACCGGGCAGGCTGCGTTCGCTCATCACCAGGGGGGCAAAGGCCTTGAGGGCATAGGTGGTCAGGCCCAGGACGATGATGGTCACTGTTGCAGCGCTCATCGAGGTGCGCTCCATGGCCGCAACACCAACACCGCGCCGGCGGCGCAGATGATGGGCAATCCGGGAGGCAGAGCCGGCGAGGTCGTCAAAGCGATGGCCGCGCCCAACACGGCGACCAGGCGCTGCTGGGGGCTCTGCAGACGTGGCCACAGCAGGGCCAAGAAGGCGGCCGGAATGGTCGCGTCGATGCCGGCCGACTCGATCAGGCCGTCGGCATCTCCCAGGGCCGCGTACCCCAACAGGGTTGCGGCATTCCACAGTGCGAACACCGCGAGGCCGCCCGCCAGGTACCCCAGTCGCTGAAGGCGACGCGTGGGTTGGGCCGACCCGACCGCGGTCGATTCGTCGATCATCAGTTGCGATACGAGGGCTCGCCACCACCTGGGCCCGGCAAGTGCAGGTGCCATGATGACGCCGAATGCAAGCGAGCGCAGATTCAACAACGCGCCCGCCGTTACGGCCGCCGCCACCGAGCCTCCGTCGTTCAGAACACCTGCCGCCGCGAACTGGGCGCTGCCGCTGAACACCAACGCCGAGAAGCCGGCCGCCTCGAGCACATGGAAACCTGCTTGACGGCAAAGAACCCCGAAGGCGACGCCAAATGGCACAACGGCCAGCGATATGGACAGCGCCTGGCCATAGATCGACCGTTCCGGCGTGGGTTTCATTCGACGTTTGGTTCAGGAAATGTGGTGGTCGCGCTTGACTTCGGTGTCGCGCTGGAGCCAGTAGGAGACGGTCGAACTCCGCTCGGCGAGAGACCGCATGACCAGCGAGGGAACCTGCACCGTGCGGACCTGGGTGACCGCGATGGCGGTCGCCGGTACGCGGTTCGACTGGGGGTCGATATCGCCCAGAAGGGTGCCGCGCCCGCCGTGGCCAACCGATATGTCGTCGACTACCAATTCGACGACTCCGTCCAGGACAACCAGGACGCGTCGATCGACGGTGCCCTGGACCACCATCGTCGTGTGTTCGACGAAGGCCATTGCGTGCGCCGCCCGCGAGATGGCTCGCTTGTCGCGCGCCGACAGACCCGCGAATCCGGGTAGGCCGAACAAGTTGCTTCGAACCGGTTTCGGAAGCATGACCACAACCCTAGAGCTTCAGCTCTGTGCTGTGCAGGTTGATCGAATCCCTCACAGAACAGGGTGGTGCGTCCGATCGGAGTGGTGTTCGTGTCGAGATAGGACGGAGACGTCACGTGACCATGCGACGCATTAGCACCATCGCAGCAGCCCTGGGCCTACTTGCCGCGGCCTGCGGAGGCGGCGGCGGGACGTCGTCGTCTTCGGCCGCAGATCTAGAGTTGACCACCCAGACGCCAGATACAGCGATCGAGGCCGACCTCGACATCGAGGTGATCGATCGCGAGTTGGCAGGCGTCGACGAGGAACTCGAGTTGTTCCTTCAGGAGCTGCAGGTGACGATCGACGAACTCGGAGCCGAGTGCGCCGCGTCCGAGGCCCAGCCCCGTCAGAACGCCGACCTGTCTAACCGGGTATTCACCGGACCCGACCTTCGCTGCGTCGACCTGTCGGGCGCCAACCTGCGCAATGCGACCCTCGACGGAGTAGACCTGTCGGGTGCGAGCCTTGCCGGGGCCGATCTCACCGGAGCCAAACTCGACGTCGTGGCCGTGGGTGCTGACTTCACCAACGCCATCATCGACCACACCGACTTCCAGGACTCCGTGCTGTACGGCGCCCGCTTTGCCGGATCGACCATCACGGGCACGACGATGCCTGACAATCCGACAGCTCTGGCAATGGCCGATTTCACCGGCTCGACCATGGGCTGCGGCAGCCTCTACGGAGCACCGATGGTGATCCTGGCCGATGTCCAGATAACCGATACCTGCCAAGCCGACGCCTACGGCAGCCTCGAGATCGACGGCGTGTTCTATGGCGCCGATGTGCGGGGATTCGACTTCTCGGTCGTCTCGTTGCGCTCGGCCGACTTCCGCCGGTCGAATCTGGCCGGCGCATACTTCGGTGGCTATGGCATCTTGCCTGATGGTGCAGATTTCTCGGGTGCGGTGATGGTGGGCGTCAGCTTCACCAGCACGGCGATCTACGACGCTTCGTTCGTGGGCGCCGATCTGTCCTCGGCCGATCTCACGAACATGCTGTTGGCCGGCTCCGATCTGAGCGGGGCGGTCTTCGACGGCGCCGACATGTCGAATGCCGTCAGCGAGCGCAACTCCTACGTCGGAGCCAGCTTCGTCCAGACCATCATGGCCAACGCGAGCCTTGCCTACGACGACTTCTCCAACGCACTCTTCGACGGAGTGATGGCCGAGGGCCTGGTGCTCGACACCATCTTGTGCCCCGGGGCCACATCGAACGACTCGTTTGGCCTGTGCGTGTCCGATAGCGCCATGGTGTTCTGAACACCCGATCAGCACAGTGTTCTGAACACCCGATCAGCACAGTGTTCTGAACACCCGACCAGGACAGTGTTCTGAACACCCGATCAGCACAGTGTTCTGAACACCCGATCAGCCGGACCACCGGCGACGGCCGAGCGGTGAGGGCGGCTAGGTTGGGGCGATGGTCGCTGGGAAGGCTCCCACCCTCAACTACGAGCGTTCCCGGTGGAGCAGCGGCGAGGCAGTCGTAGGTATCGACGAGGTGGGCAGAGGTGCGTGGGCCGGTCCGCTCACCATCGGTGCGGTCATCGTTCCCCCGGACAAGCGCGTCAACAACATCCGCGATTCCAAGCTGCTGTCCGCTGCACGGCGCGAGCAGTTGTTCGAACGCATCGTCGACTGGGCGACGGCGTGGTCGGTCGGCCACGCATCGCCCGCAGAATGCGATCAGCTAGGCATGTCGCAGGCTCAGCGATTGGCCGCTTCGAGGGCCCTCGCTGGGCTGGGTGTTCCCGTCGATCATGTGTTGGTAGACGGGCCTTGGGACTTCGTCGGGTCGCACAGCACCACCTGCATCGTCAAAGGCGACCGGGTCTCGTTGTCGATAGCAGCGGCCTCCATCGTCGCCAAGGTCACCCGTGACCGGATGATGATCGCCGAGGCCGAGAACTTCCCGGCCTATGGCTTCGACAGCAACAAGGGCTACCCGGCGCCCGATCACGTGGCGGCTCTCAGCGGCTACGGTCCAACCAGCATCCACAGGCGCAGCTGGGCTTTCATGGATTCGCTCCCATGGTCTGCGATTCGTCGCTTCGACCGCGAAGCCATGCGTCAGCCCTCGCTGTTTTGATCTACTTCTCAGGAGGGTCATGGGTACGAAGTTCTCGCGCTATCGCATCGAAGCAGGTTCGAAGGTCGACCTCGACAACCTCGACCCCGAAGACGACGCGGCTTTCGACGGTGACAAGGACGAGGCCTACGCCCGCCTCGACGAGATTCGCGACGACATCGCCGAGCTTCAGGAGAAGCTGTTCGCCCAGAACGAGAACAAGCTCCTCGTCGTGCTGCAGGCAATGGATACGGCCGGCAAGGACAGCACGATTCGCGACGTGTTCAAAGAGACCAGCCCCAACGGGGTGCACACGTTCTCGTTCGGCCGGCCCAGTGTCGAGGAGTTGGCCCACGACTATCTGTGGCGTGTTCACCAGCACGCGCCGGCAAAGGGCCAGATCCACATCTTCAACCGCAGCC
>JAGQSP010000568.1 GCA_020439485.1 Acidimicrobiales bacterium
CCGTCGGTGATGACGCAGCTGTCGAGCCGGTGCAGGGGGTCGGCCACCATGGGGCTGTCGAGAACCTCTTCGACCGTCACCGCTTGGGGCAGGAAGGCGTTGGGGTTGTGCTGAGCGTGCAGCGACGCGGCGACCTTTATCTGGGCCAGTTGTTCGGAGGTGGTTCCGAATTCGAACATGTGCCGACGGGCGGCCATGGCGTAGCCGTTGATGACGTTGAGCCCGAAGATGCTCTCGAAGGAGTTCTCGGGCGCAGTGGTGCGGGCGCTGCCGCCCGGCTGGGCGCCGCCGGTGCGTGGCTTGCCCGCCAGGGTTATCAGGGCCACGGAGCAGTGCCCGGCGGCGATGGCCTCGGCGGCGTGCTGAACGTGCACCAGGTACGACGAGCCGCCCGTCTCGGTCGAGTCGGTGTAGCGCAGCCGAAGGCCCATGTACTCGGCCATGCTGAGCCCGCCGAATCCGGGGGCGTCGCCGGCGCAGAAGTACCCATCGACATCTGCGAAGGTCAGACCGGCGTCGGCCAAAGCGCCCGCAGCGACCTCGAAGTGGATTCTGGGCACGGTGTGGTCGGGCAGATGCCTGCCCGGGTGTTCGTAGACCCCGGCTATGTGGGCCGCGTTCTTGATGCTCATCGTCGCCAATACTGGCCGCTGCGACCCCCAACGGCGAAATCCCGACATCAGCAGCGCTGTGCTGGTCAGTCGGCGGAAGAACCCGGGCGAGACCAGATGCCGGTGCACTCGGGCACCCGGCTCCATTGTTTGGCGCGAACGGTTTGTTCGAACTCGGCGCCGAAGAAGTTTCCGCACACGGTCGCTGCTTCGTCGATGGTGGCGAACGAGTAGTCGGTGCGGATCCACTGGCGCTCAAAGCCGTGGTCTTGCTCGAGAAAGCGGTAGTAGTCGACCAGTGGCGCCGGCGGCGCGGGAAGCTCGTGGCCGGTGCCCAGGGTCTCGACGACTATGACCCGACCGCCGTTGGTGACGCGCTCGCACTCGGCCAGGAACCGCCCGATCTCGTGACGCCAACCGTCGGGCTGCCACTCGACGTAGTGACCGAACACCCAGCCTGCGACGGCGCACTCGAAGCTGCCGTCGGAGAAGGGCAAGGCCGCCGCCTCGGCCCTGCACAGGGCCGTGGTCGGGCCCAGACCCAGTTGGGTGGCGACCTTCTGCATCGCCGCCGAGGGTTCGGTCGCCACCACGGGTATGGCGAGCGAAGACAGGATGCGGGTTACTCGGCCGGTGCCCGCCCCGATCTCGACGGTGCTGGTGCCTGGGGCGATGAGCTCGCCGAGAGCGCTCGGCAGGTTGCCATCGGCGTCCTCGGCCCCGACCAGGGCCTGATAGCCCTCGGCGCCCGACGCATAGATCTCTTGGAAGCTCACTTTGGGAAGGGTACGGGTAGAGGTGGCAGGATCTGAGCATGTCAACCGTGCTCGAGTCGGGCTTTCGCTCCGATCTGGTCGAGGCTCACGAGACGGCGGCGGGGCTGATCGCCGCATCTGGCCCCTGGTGGTCGGGCGTGCAGCGCCTTGCCATGCTCGCTGAGGTACGCCGGGCCCGAGCCCACTCAGACTTGCCGCCCTGGCAGGCGCCATCGTCGGCCGAAGGCCTCGCAGGTTCCGATGACACGCTGCCGCCTGCTGCCGTGGACGCGATCTGGCGTATCTCGAACCACCCGGGCACCCTGACGCGAGCCTGGTACGACGCGATCGTCGCCGGGCTGCCTTCGCCCGAGCACTACGTCGAGTTGGTGGCGGTGACCGCTGCCGTCAACTCGCTCGACCGCTTCGCAGAGATCATGGATCTGGAACTGCTGGCGCCCGGCCCGGCCGACCATCGGCCGCCCTCACGCGCCAGGGTCGAAGGCGCAGAGGTGACCAGCCACTGGGTTCCTACGGTTCCGATCCGAGGTGCCAACGTGCAGAAGGCGTTGTCGGGTGTGGTCGGTGGGCGAGACCTGTGGGCGGTGTTGACGCGGGCCCAATACGTTCCTCCCGAGGCGCTGATGGGCGACCTCGAATGGAACC
>JAGQSP010000053.1 GCA_020439485.1 Acidimicrobiales bacterium
CCTTACAAGGGTGCGGCCGTGTACTGGTCTGTCGATGCCGACGGCCGACGCTTCGAAGACATCGTGTGGAGCTACGAGTCGCCGATTCCCGAGGCCGCCGACATCGCCGGCCTGTTGTGCTTCTACGACAACAAGGACGGCGTCGAACAAACCGTGGGTTGAGGGCTTCAGCTCTCTACGCGTATGGCCCGCAGGATCATGTCGATGACAGAGGCCGATTCGCCTGGTGTGATCGTCTGGTCCAGCAACACCCGCCTGAACACGAACACACCCTCGAGCATGTCGTAGGCCAACTCCAGGTCGGTCTCGGGGCTCAGCTCGCCGCGGGCGATGGCTCGCTGGAATGCCCTGATCAACGGCGCCTTGCGCTCGGTCAGCATCTGGCGCATCACCTCGCCGAAGTCGGGCTCGCGGGCCGACATGGCGAATACGCCCGCCAGAACCTGCCTGGTGGCCGGGTCGTTGATGTGTGGCCTCATCACCTCGAAGAACGACTCCAGGTCGCCGCGCAGCGAGCCGGTGTCGATAGACGGGAACTCTTCGATCATGCAGTCGACGGCGTGGATCGCCAAAGCGGCGCTGGAGGGGAAGTGCCTGTAGATGGTGGTCTTGGCGACCCCCGAACGGCGAGCGACCTCATCGACGGTGAAACCGTCGAGGCCCACCTCGGCGATCAGTTCTTGAGCTGCGACGACCATCTGGTCTCGTGCTCTGCTGCTCAGCTGCCTTCCCATTTGCTACTAGATCGTAGCGATTTGATCTCGGATTACCTGGGTGTCGGGAAGGATGTGACGTAAGTCCCGGCGAGCCGGGACCATGTGATGCAAGTCCTAGTGAACAATCGGTGGATGCGGCGTTGGTCGCCGAGCCTGGCCGCTACCCTCACACGCTACGTGTCAGTAGCGAAATGGTGACGGGAGTCATTGAATGTTCCGCAACATCGCCCGGTGGTGCGCCCGCAACAAGTGGGCAGTCTTGATCATCTGGATCGTGACCCTCGTGGGTCTCAACGGCGCCTCCGGTGGCATCGGCCCGGCGTTCGACACCAGCTTCGACATCCCCGACTCTGAAGCTGCCAGGGGTATCGACACCCTCGAGGAGTACTTCCCCGGCGCTGGGGCGGCCTTCGGCGGCTCAATCGTGTTCCAGGCCGACGACGTGAACGATCCCGAGATCGTTCAGACCATGAGTGCCTTGTTCGAAGAGGTCGAGCAGATCGAGCACGTCAGCGTCGTCAGCCCCTACACGCCCTTCGGTGCCAACCAGATCAATGGTGACGCAACCGTGGCTTTCGCTCAGGTCAACCTGACTCCCGACATCGACCAGATCGAAGCCAGCGAGATCGGCGCCAGCATCGCCGAGATGTTGCCCACCGTCGACGGTTTGCGTATCGAGATCGGCGGCCAGGCCCTCGCCGAGTTCGCCCCGCCCGAGTCCGAGCTGATCGGCATCGGCTTCGCCATCGTCATCCTGATCGTGTCGTTCGGGTCGGTCCTGGCCATGGGTCTTCCCATCAGCGTTGCGCTCATCGGCGTAGGCGCCGGTGGTGTCGGAGCCCTCGGCCTCATGACCCACGTGGTCGCCATCCCCGACTTCGCCACCTCGATCGGCCTCATGATCGGTCTGGGCGCCGGCATCGACTATGCGCTGTTCATCGTCAACCGCTATCGCGAGCTGAGCCGAGAGGGCGCCTCGTTGGAGGATGCCATCGTGGGTGCCATGGACACGGCCGGCCGCGCGGTCGCGTTCGCCGGAATCACCGTGGTGTTGTCGCTGCTGGGCATGCTCACCATCGGCTTGTCGTTCGTCTCGGGTCTCGGCATCGCCGCAGCGCTGACCGTGGCCTTCACCATGATTGCTTCGCTGACGCTGTTGCCTGCGATGTTGGCCATCTTCGGCCCCAGGGTCGAAGTGACCCGCTGGCGAGGTCTGATCGCCGCCGGTTTCATCGCCATCGGCGTAGCCCTGATCGGTCTCGGTGTCGCGCCAGCAGGCCTGGCCTTCATCGGACTCGGTGTGATCACGCTGATCCTCGGCTTCTTCGTCAAGCAGCTGCGGGCCGCAGTTCCGCCTCGCACCGAGAAGCCCATTCGCGAAACCGCGTTCTACCGCTGGAGCCGCCAGATCCAGAGCCGTCCGTGGGTGTATGCCATCGGCGGCACCCTCGTGCTGGTGATCTTGTCGCTGCCCATCCTGGGTCTCGAGCTCGGGTTCAGCGACGAGGGCAACTTCTCCGAAGAAACCACGACCCGCCAGGCGTACGACCTCATCGCCGAGGGCTTCGGCCCTGGCTTCAACGGCCCGTTCCTGCTGGCTGTCGAGGTCCAGGACGCATCTCAGGCCGCAGTGGTCCAGCAACTCGCAGGCATAGTCGCCGCCGACCCAGGTGTTGCCTCGGTGGGCCAGCCCTTCCCCGACAACATCGAGAACCCGGCCGCGGCCGAGGCGTTCCTGGTGCAGATCGTCCCGACCTCTGCGCCGCAGGATTCGGCGACGTTCGACACCGTCAAGCGCCTCCGCGTGGCAGTGGCCGATGCGGTCGCCGGAACGGGGGTCGAGGCCAACATCACGGGTGCTGTTCCGACCAACATCGACTTCTCGTCATACCTCAGCGGTCGTATCCCGATCTTCTACGGGGTCGTGCTGGGGCTGTCGTTCCTGCTTTTGATGGCCGTGTTCCGTTCGATCCTGGTGCCGCTGAAGGCGGTCATCATGAACGTGCTGTCGATTTCGGCGGCATACGGCGTCGTGGTGCTGGTCTTCCAGGAAGGCTGGTTCGGGTCGATCACCGGAATCGAACCTGCGCCCATCGAGCCGTTCGTTCCGATGATGCTGTTCGCCATCGTGTTCGGCCTGTCGATGGACTACGAGGTGTTCCTGCTCAGCCGCATCCGTGAGGAATACGACCGCACCGGAGATGCTCACCTGTCGGTCGCCGACGGCCTTTCGGTCACGGCCCGTGTCATCACTGCGGCTGCGGCCATCATGGGCGTGGTGTTCGGATCGTTCCTGCTCGAAGACGACCGTGTCGTCAAGCTGTTCGGTACCGGTCTGGCGCTGTCGGTGATCCTCGACGCCACCCTGGTCCGCATGTTGCTGGTGCCCGCCACCATGGAGTTGTTGGGCGAGCGCAACTGGTGGCTCCCCAAGTGGCTCGACCGCATCCTCCCGACACTCAACGTCGAGGGCCCTGCTCACCCCACCGAGCAGACCGAGTCTTCCGAGCCCGAACTGATCGCTTCGCACTGATCCGGTTTCTGCCACCCGGCGTCGGGTGGCAGACTCTCGGTTCAGTCAACCGGGAGGGCACATGAGCAACGAGTTCGAAGGCAAGGTCGCGATCGTCACCGGATCGTCCAGTGGCATAGGCGAGACCACAGCCCACCGGCTGTCCCAACTCGGTGCGTCTGTGGTGGTCAACTCGTCGTCGTCGGTGCAGGCCGGCACCGCGGTCAGCGACGCCCTGCCGGGCGAGTCGATCTATGTGCAGGCCGACATCTCCGACAAAGATCAGGGACAGGCCCTGATCGACGCCACCATCGAACGGTTCGGCAAGCTCGACATCCTGGTCAACAACGCGGGGTGGACAACCGTTGTGCCCCACACCGACCTCGACGCGCTGACCGACGACATCTTCGACAAGACCATGCAGGTCAATGTCTATGGCACCTGGTGGCTCACCAAGGCGGCCATGCCGCACCTGCGCCAGTCAGACGACGGCAACGTCGTCACCATCACCTCGATCGCCGGCGTACGGCAGGTGGGGTCATCCATCGCCTACGCGATGTCGAAGGCTGCGCTCAACCACATGACACGTCTGCTGGCCAAGTCTCACGGGCCGGTTCGGTTCAACGCCGTGGCTCCGGGTCTGGTCGCCACCCCCTGGACCGAGACCTGGGACGCAATGCACTCTGCTGTGGCCGCCACCAGCCCCATCCCGCGCTCGGCCACCCCCGACGACTGCGCCGAAGCGGTGTTGGCGTTCGTCCGCAACAAGTACACGACCGGCCAGGTCCTGGTGGTCGATGGCGGTTTGACGCTGCTGTAGCAGCCGGCCGACTAGCCAGCCAGGGCGTCCAGCACGGGGGCAAACCCCTCGGCGTCGCGCACCACCCAGTGCGTCACGCCCAGTTGTTCGTGCAGCCGGCCGATCTTGTCGACGATCTGCTCGACCGAGCCGGCCAGGAAGAACGGCGTGTCTTCCAGCAGGTCTCGCGGCAGTGCTGTGCGCTCGACCAGGTTGTCTGTGAAGCGCGCCGGGTCGCCCACGTGCGTCGCCTGAACCAGCACCGAGCGCACCAGCGGTGTCGAGCGATCGGTCTCGTCGGCGTCCAGCCAGTGGGCCCGCTTGACCACCTGTTCGAGAGCGAATCCACCCGGCCCGGGAGCGCCGCCCGGGCCGTGGGTCAGGCCGGTGAACTGGTAGATGTCGGCATAGTCGGCGGCCAGCCCGACCATCCGGCGGCCGTGTCCGCCCAGCAATATCGGCACCCGATGTGCCGCTGGCTTGATGCCCAGCGACTCGACAGCCACCTGCACGTGCTCGCCGTTCAGCTCGCAGCTGCCCGAGTGCAGCAGCGCCCGGATTACGCACAGGCTCTCGGCCAGCCTGTCGACCCTGGCCGGCGGTTCTCGAAGCTCGATGCCGGTGGCGTCGTGCTCCGATTGCATGTAGCCGGCACCCATGCCCAGCACCAGGCGGCCCCTGCTGAGCGAGTCCAGGGTCGCAGCCGAGCGGGCGACCATAGCCGGGTTGTGGAACTCGTTGTTCAGCACCAGCGGGCCCACGTTCAGCATCGTGGTGTTCGCGGCCGCGAGCATCAGGGGCAAGAACGGGTCGGCGCTGCCGAAGTGGTCGGCGGAGAAGAACGTGTCGTAGCCCAGGGCCTCGGCCTGCTGCGCCGCCTCGACCACAGCTTCCGCGTCGGTGTAGTCGCCGACGAACTGGAGGCAGAAGGTGTGTTTGCCGGTCATGCGTCGACTGTACGTGCGTGCAATGATCATCCGATGCGCGCTGCGATTCTCAGGAACGGCCGGATGGTCGTCGACGATCTGCCCGATCTGACACCTTCGGCGGGGCAGGTGTTGGTCGAGCCCATTGCCTGTGGCATCTGCGGCTCAGACCTGCACACCGTCGGCGGCGCCCACGACATGGTTGCCGCAGCCGCCGACGCCGGTCACGCCGGGTTCTTGTTCGACCCGGACGCCGACCTGGTCATGGGTCACGAACTGTCTGTGCGCGTGTTGGCGGTCGGTTCGGGGGTCGAGGGTGTCGCCGAGGGCGGCGCCTATGCGGCGATGCCTGTGCTGGAGGTCCCCGGCGTGGGTCGGGTGCTGCCCGGCTACGACAACAACTATCCCGGCGGTTATTCGAGCCAGATGTTGTTGCATCCAGATGGCCTGCTGGCGGTGCCAAACGGCCTCGACCCCAAGCTGGCGGCCCTCACCGAGCCCATGGCCGTCGGATTGCATGCGGTGAACGAGTCGGGAATAGGGCGTGAGCGCACCGCGGTGGTCGTCGGCTGTGGCCCTGTCGGGCTGGCGGTCATCGCCGCCCTGTCGGCCAGTGGCGTAGCCACCATCATCGCCGCCGACTTCTCACCAACCCGGCGTGCGATGGCCGCACGCATGGGTGCTCATGTGGTCGTCGATCCGGCCGTGGCGTCGGTGTTCGATTCCTGGCGCGACGCCGGCGACGGGGTAGAGCCGCCGGTGGTGTTCGAGGCCGTCGGGGTGCCCGGGTTCATCGATTCGCTGATGCGAGACGCTCCGGCCCGTTCAGAGCTGGTGATCGTCGGTGTCTGCATGCAGCCAGATACCTTCCGCCCGGCCATAGGTGTGTTCAAGCACCTGTCTCTGCGGTTCGTGTTGGGCTGGACTCCCGAGGAGTTCGCCGCCTCGCTGTTCAACCTGGCCGAGGGCCGCATCGACGGTGCCGCCCTGGTCACCGGCGAGGTGGGAATCGAAGGCGTGCCCCAGGCATTCGCCGACCTCGCCGACCCCGAACGCCACGTGAAGATCCTCGTGCGGCCCAGCTGATGGAAGCCACGCGGGCCACTCCCTCGCGTGTTGGTCTGTGCGTCGAGTGCGGGTTCGACTGGGACTCGCAGCGGGATGTGGTGCTGGCCGGTTTCGGACCGGCCGTCGACCTGGTTCGGCGGATGCTCCACGAGTTGATACACCACGGTGGCGACTTGGCACCTGAACCGTGAGCGCTGTGAAGATTCGTGATGCGCAGCCGGCGGATGCCCCCGACATCGCTGCCTATCACCGCCGCTGCTTTGAGTCGACGTATGCGGGTCACATCGCCCGAGGTGAGCTGCAGATCCCCGACATCGACCTGGTCCGAGCCCAGTTCGAACGCTGGTTTGTGCCTGGATCGGAGTTCGTGACACGGGTGGCCGACGTCGACGGACGTCCCGTCGCCCACGTAACCGTGAGCGCCAACCTTCTGGTCCACTTGTTCGTCGATCCATCGCGACAGGGGACCGGGTTGGGGCGCAGGCTCCTGGCGTTGGGTGAGTCGATACTCGCCGAGGCGGGCCATTCGGCCTTCGAGCTCCATGCGAGGGTCGAGAACGTCGCCGCCATCGGGTTCTACCAAAGCGCCGGATGGGCCATGACGGGGCACCGACTCCAGACCGAAGAGCACGGCATCACCTATGAGGAACACGTCCTGGTCAAGGGGGCGTGACTGCGGTCGGGTGGATGTCGCCGCGGACGCGTGGTGGC
>JAGQSP010000569.1 GCA_020439485.1 Acidimicrobiales bacterium
TTGGTCGGCGAAGCCGAACCCTTCCGGGTGGTCTGCTTGCCACAGCTGACTGGCAACCACGTCGACTGGCTGGTCGATCGCGTCGATGGTCCGCGGTGGCTGGTGTTCTCGTCGGCGCAGTTGGCAGCCCACACCGCCGCTCCTGGTACCGAGGTGGCGCTGGCCAGACAGGCGCGCGCCGTCGGACGAGGAGCGGCCGTGTTGGCCCCGACCATGATCTTCGGTGGCGGCCAAGACGAGAACATCTCCCGAATCGTCCGGTCGATGCGCTCGACGCACATCCCCACATTCGCCGGCGACGGTTCGCAGCTGGTGCAGCCCATACACGTCGACGACATCTGCTCGCTGGTCGCCGCCCATCTTTGGGCGGAGGTGGGCGCCGGCGTGTACCCGGTTGGCGGGTCGGAGGCCCTGCCGGTCTCAGAGTTGATCGGCTCGATCGCCGAACTGCTCGGTGTTCGCACACCCGCGTTGGGGGTGCCGTTGGCAGCGCTGCGCGCGGGCGCGAGGTTCGCGTCCGTCGTAGGACTTCGGCCCGACCAGGTGCTGAGGCTGATCGAGGACAAGATCGTCGACGACACGCTGACACGAGCTGCGTTCGGCTGGGAGCCAAAGCCCCTGGCTCACCGCCTCGAGCAGGCGGTACGCGAAGTCGACCTGCTGGTAGACCGATGACGGCAGGTGCGGCCGACCGCGGTCCCCGGGTTCTCAGCGTCCTGCTCGACTTCCCGCTGCCGGCCAACACCGGACTACATCTGCGGATGGCTTCCGTGCTGTCTGCGTTGCGCACAGCCGATGTCGACAGCCGTGTTCTGTGGTTCTCGACCGCCGATCGAAGCGTCGACTCGGTTGACGCCGGCGCTCTCGACGAGCTTTGCTGCGGCCACCGTCATGCGGCCCAGCGTGTCGAGCAACACGAGCTTGGCTTGGCGCTTCGTGCTGCTTCGAAGTTGACGTTCGCTGCAGCACCGTTTGTGGCGCCGATGGTCGAGCGCATCGGCTCGCGACGGCCATTCGTCCATCCCTTCTCGATGCGCTACGACGCGGCCGGTGCTCGCGAACGCATCGTCGAGGAGATAGAGCGCCTTGCAGCCGATGCGGTAGTGGTGCCTTCGCAGGGGATTCACTGGTTGTCGGCGGTTCCGCACACGGTCATGAAGATCGTCGACGCTGCTGACGTGCTGACCGATGTGAGCCATCGGCTGGCATCGGAGGCTGCCGGCGCCTCTGCCGTAGGCCTGTGGGCCAACCATCTGGCGTGTCGCACACTCGAGCGTCGCTATCTGCCCGCCGCCGACGAGGTCTGGGTCAGCAGTGCCGCGGAAGCCTCTCGGGTCGTCGAACTGGCCCCCGGCAGCAAGCCCTTGGTGGTGCCAAACGTCGTCGCAGCCCCGGGCGAGCGCACTGGCTCTGACGGGCCCGATCACCCCCGTGCTGTCGGGATGATCGCCACCTGGTCGTACAAACCCAACCTCGATGCTGCGCTGCGGCTGATCGACGAGGTCGCTCCTGTGCTGCATCGACGCACCGGTGCCAGGCTGATCCTGGCGGGTGCCGACCTGCCGGCCGATTTGCGTGGCAAGTGTCGGCAGAGCCCCGCCGTCGAGTACATGGGTCGGGTCGAGCATCTGCACGACTTCTACTCGGCCGTCGACGCGGTGGTCATGCCAATCTCGGTGCGAGGTGGTGTACCGCTGAAGTTGGCCGAGGCTTTGGCTTGGGGTGTGCCGATCGTGGCCACTTCGGCCGTGGTCTGTGGTCTCGACCTGCAGCACGGTCGCCATCTGCTGGTCGCAGACAGCAACGACGAGTTCGCGGAATCGGCCGCGGTGTTGCTCGCCGACCGGCAACTGGCGTCGCATCTGGCCGAGCAGGGTCGGGCGGCGCACCAGAGCATGTTCTCGCACGAGGCGTTGCAGCACGCCATGTCGTCGTCTCCGGTGCTCGGTCGCCTCAGTGCGGCGAGGGTTCGATGACGACCACACACGACTTGCGCGTTGCGGTGGATGTCCGCTGCCTCGACACCCCCAAGCTGCGGGGCTTCGCTCGCTATACATCCGAGCTCTTGAAGGGGCTGACGCACCTGGGCGGCGTCGACGTGGTGGCCGTTTCGGACAGACCTATGACGCTGCGGGTCGAAGAGGAACACGTGCAGGTCCACGCGCCGGACGGCGGTCGCGAATGGCGGCGCGAACAGGTCGCTTTGCCGCGACTCGTCGCCGACCTGGAGGCCGACGTGTTGCTGTCGCCCGCTAACAGAGGCCTTCCTCTCGTCGGAGTTCCGTCGGTTCTGGTGCTGCACGATGCCGTCGAGTGGAACCGGCGCTTGGTCGCCAGGCCCTCGGGCAGGGATCGCATTCGGTTCGGTTACTCCAATGTGGCCTCATTGCTGGGGGCCACCCGAATCATCACCGTGTCCAATCATTCCGCCGAGCAGCTGCACTCGCGACTGGGTCTGCGGCGCGACCGCATCACGGTGGTGCCAGAAGCCGCTGGTGGGCGGTTTGTGCCCGGTGTGAGCGCCGAGATGCGCGCGGCCGCCCGTCAGAAGATCGGCATCGAGGACCCGTTCGTCTTGTACTGCGGGGGCTTCGACCCCAAGAAGTCGGTCGACACGCTGGTCATCGCATGGGCGCTGCTGGGTGAAGGTGCCCCTTCGCTGGTGCTGGCCGGCGCTGTCGGAACTTCGCAAGCCGAGCATCTCAGGGCGCTGGCGGCGGGTCTCGGAGCCGACACCGAGCGACTTCACCTGCCCGGCTATGTAGACGATGACCAGTTGCCGGCTCTGATGGCTGAAGCCGACATCTTCGTCTTTCCGGGTACTGCTGAGGGATGGGGCCTGCCCGCGGTCGAAGCGATGGCGGTGGGAACAGCGACCGTGGTCGCCGACAGCGGTGCGCTGCCCCAATCGACACACAACCTCGCAGTCCGCTTTGCGGCCGGTGACGCCGCCGGCCTGGCCGGCGCACTAGGCCGACTCTTGGGAGACGAAGCCCTGCGCAGGCACCTCGGCCGTCAGGGGTCAGCGGCGCAGATTCAACGATCGTGGCTGGATGTGGCCCAAGACACCTTGGTGGTGCTGCGCGAGGCCGCCTCCGTGGGTGCGGTCGAAAGACTGGGGGCTGCGGCCGCGCAATTGCCCCGCGCCTACCGGTGGGTGGTCTGATGTCGTCTGGTTCGCTCGAGCTGTCGTTGCAACGGGCTTCCAGGAGACTGAGCCACAGGCCTCACAGCACCGCACCGCTGCTGGCGGTGGTGGCTGCGGTGGTCGGTGTTCTCGTGGGTATCGCCACCAGGTCGGGGCCCTCGTCGTTGCCACTGGTCACCG
>JAGQSP010000054.1:0-727 GCA_020439485.1 Acidimicrobiales bacterium
GCGCCGGCCACGAACAGGTCGTTGACCGTTCCGCCCAGGTTTGCCGCGGCAGCCTTTGCCGCCGCCAGGTCAACGCCCAGCACCTCGAGGTGGCGCTTGCGGCTGCGCTCGGCCCACAGGGGCGAACCCGGCTCGCGATGGTCGCCGAACGGCAACTGGTCGACGAGACCGCCGGCCTGCTTCTTGGCGGCCTCCGCGGCGTCGCCGATGCGGTGACGGTCGGCTCCCCAGGTGGCAACCTCGCCGGCAACCGCACGCATCGCGCCCAGCGTCGGCTTGGCGACCTTGTCGAAGAACTGGCCTACGCCGCCCGTCAGCTCGGATCGCAGGTCGTCTGAGGTGCTCGATGCGGCCTCTGAGGCCATCGCTGCCAGAGCGGCGCCCAGGTCGATCGCATCGTCGATCTTCACCCGGCGCTGGAGATCCATGTATGCCAGCGACATTCGCATGGCGCCGGTGCCATCGGCAACCGAGTGGTGCAGCTTCGAGATCAGCGCTCCCCTGCCGCCGGACAATCCCTCGACCACGTGCATCTCCCACAGTGGACGGGTCCGGTCGAAGGGCACCTGAGCCAGGCGCGACGCCAAAGCCCACAGGTCTTCGTCGGTGTCGGCGTTTGACGGCAGCGCGACGAACCGAAGGTGATGCCCCAGATCGAACTCGCGATCGTCGACCCACCTGGGCGCCACCAGACGGCCCAGCGGGGCGTCTACGCGCTGGCGCAGCC
>JAGQSP010000054.1:813-1596 GCA_020439485.1 Acidimicrobiales bacterium
CCGCTGGGGTTCAGCCACGGGTCTTTCTCGATGTTCCACATGAGCGCCTCGGTGTCGCTCATGACGGACGGCAGTTCGAGATCGTTTTCTTGACTCATGTGTCGGTTCCGGGTCGTCGTTCGGTTTCAGCAGACGGATCGCCGGCGTAACCAGGCGGGTACGTGGCAGCCAGCTCTTCTTCTGTGGGGATGTGGCGAATGGTCGCCTCCACCGGCAGCTCCTGGACTATCGCCGCCATGATGGTGCGGGTGATCTCGTCGAGAATCTCGGGCGTCTCGGCCGAAGGGTCACCGATGGGGAATGCCGACAGGTCGACCGGCGGGCCGACGCGCACCGTGACCGTCTTCGGCGAGATCAGATCGAGCTTGGGCATGCGGGCCGACCGGGGCCAGACCTTTTCGGTTCCCCACAGACCCACCGGAATCACCGGCGTGCCGCTGGCCAACGCCAGACGGGCCGCGCCCCAGCGGGCCTTCAGCTCTGGGTCGAAGAAGGCGGGCCCTCGGGGAATGGTGCCTTGAGGCATCATCGCCACCAGCTCGCCCGCTCGCAGGGCTTCGATCGCCTTGTCGAGCGGCTCGCTGGAGCCGGTGCCGCGGTCGACCCGTATGCCACCCATTGCACTGGCCAACTGGCCGACCACCGGCGCATCGAACACTTCCTTCTTGCCTAGGAATCGAGCCGAGCGCCCCGACATCGCCAGCATCACTGCTATGGCGGTGGGGTCGAAGTAGCTGCGATGGTTGCCCACCACCAACGCCGGCCCGCTGCTGGGCACGTTCT
>JAGQSP010000570.1:0-2194 GCA_020439485.1 Acidimicrobiales bacterium
GGGTCGTTGGCCCAGCCGGCCCAGGCGGCAATCGAACGCAGAGCCACGTCTGGCAGGTCTTCGGCCGATGCGTCGAGTCGTTGTGTCGGCACTGTGCTGGTCGTCATGGTGTCCAGCTGACGCGCCAGATCGGTGGGCAGGATCGAGCGCTTGTCGGCGAATTCGCTCACGGCGTCGATCAATCCCAGTTCGGTCATCGCAGGGTCTAGTTCGATTCGTTCCAGCTGGCGACGAAGGCGCCTGCCCTCGGTTCCGGCCGAGTATGAGATATCGCGCAGTTCCTGTATTGCGCTGTGGGCCTTCAGGATCTGCGAGCGCGTCTCGAATCGCTGCAGCAGCAGGTTGCGCAAAGCCGAAAAGCCGCTGCGCTCGAGCAGTCTCGATGACAGAGCCGCGGCACCGGCAACACCTGCATCGAACAGGTCGACCGCTGTCTTGATCCCGTACATACCCAGAAGCTCTACGAGGTGCTTGCGCGCTTGGGGCGAAGCCGCCAGATCGGGCCATTCGATGAGGTCTTGAGCGGTCAGCAGCATGTCTTCGCGGTCGAGCTCGTCCTCGACGGCCGCTATGGCGGCAACGGTCGATGCGTCGGCTTCGGTGAAGCGGCCGGCTTCGATCGTTTCGGCCAACAGACCGACCAGCGGAACCACATCGCTGACCCGCCCGTGCAGGCGCTCACCGGTGGTGGCAACCAACCGCTCAGCACTGACCAGAGCGTCTATTCCGTCGGATAGAAGATCGACCTTCGACAACACGGCGATGCAGTTGGCCGACGTGAGGCCAGAGTCGCGCCCCAGCTCGATGACCCTGTCGAGGATCGCAGCGTCGGCTTCACGGGCATGGGGTGTGAGGAAGACGACCGCATCGGCAGCGGCCATGGCGTCTGTGGTGGCCAATCCCAGCGCCCGCTCGGCCGCGGTCTGGTTTGAGCCTGTGACCGTGTTGACGCCTGGTGTGTCGACGATGATCATCCGTTCGAGCAGGGCGTTGCTGAGGTAAACGACGACCCGTTCTATGCGTTCGGATGCGATAGGCAGCTCGGACGGAAGGGCCTTGCCGACCAGCGACACGGGGTGCTTTGTTCCGTCGTGTTCGATGGCTTCTGCCCTCTCGGGGTGCCCGTACCGGAACTCGGTCACCACCCTGGTGCACTCGCCGGCATCCACCGCTGCCACCCGGTGGCCTATCAGCGCATTCACCAGCGTCGACTTGCCCGAGCTGACCCCGCCGGCAACGACGACTCGGAGCGGTTCTGTCAGCCTGCGGGCTATCGACGCAAGGGAGTCGGCGACCTCGCCAGTCGCCGACTCCAGGGTGGTGGCACAGAGCTCGGCGAGGCGTTCGGCCGGTGAGGTCTTGTCCTCGCCGTGTTGGCTCTTTGCTGTGTTCACGATGCCATTGTTGCCCATCGGTTCTAGAAGAAGCACGAGGGGGCCATCGAGACCATGGTCTCGTCGAGGGCGTTGATGTCCATGTAGAGGGTGATCCCGACCCACTCGTACCAGGTGTTCGAGTCGAAGGTCTGGAACACGCCCGTCAGGCACTCGGCGGCGTAGCTCTGGCCGTACATCGTGGTCACCAGCCCGCTGGCCTCGACGGTGAGGGTTCCTGCAGGCACGCAACCCGAGACGGCATCGGCCATGGTCCACTCGTCGATGCGGCCGTTCAACAGGTCGTCGGAGTCGAAGCCTGCGTCGCCGATGACGCCGGCCATGCAGTCGAAGTTCGAGCTCGAAGGATTGCTGTAGGCGAACAGGGCCTGCTCGAGGGTTCCGGCCAGCGAGTCGTCGGTGTTCGAGGCCGCCTGCACCGAGCTGCTGCTGCGGCTGTTGTTGCTGTTGTTGCTGTTGGCGAAGCTGCTCGAACCTTCGTCACCTCCACCCAACAGTCCGGCAAGAACTGCCAGCAGCACCACCGCCGCCACGGCGATCAGAGTTTCCTTGCGCTTGGCCAGTGCGGCGATGTCGATCGAGCCGCTCTTGGCCTTGGGGGCGGCCACCGATGGTGTCGGCGTGGCCGCCTCAGCAGGAATGCTCGTTCCTGCGGGCTTGGCGTTGGTGTCGTCGTTCTTCTGGTTGGGGTAGATGGGCTGGGGCAGTTCGTTGATGTCGATCAGGCTCATTTTCTTGGCTCCTTGTCGTCGTTGTTCTGATCGATGCACCAGAGGCCGACAAAGTTCTCGGAGTTTCAG
>JAGQSP010000570.1:2390-2825 GCA_020439485.1 Acidimicrobiales bacterium
GGGTCGATGCAGCGATCCATCGCGGCGAGCATGTCGATGTTGACCCCTGGGTTCATGTAGAGGTCCGCCGACGTGTAGCCGGCTCCGTCGAGTAGAGCGACCATGCAGTCGAGCCCCTCGTCCGATGGCGTGGCGTGATCGAAGATCAGGCCCTCGAGCTGGCTGGCCGACGGCGGCGGTAGGGCCTGGGCTCCTGCCGGTCTGGGCGGGTCTGTGGTCGCAGCACCTGCCAGCCTCGCCAGCGAGATGCCGACGAACAGCAGCACGCACATCCAGCGCGTCGCTCTTGTCTTCGCTTCGTCCTTTGCATCGGTGCCCGCATCGAGATCTGTTGTTGCGTTGGACTGTGCGTTCATTGTCTTTCCTGTCTTGGTTGGTTGGGCTCGCCTGCGACTCAGTCGCAGTCAACGAGAACCAGGTCGGTGGGCGGGCCGA
>JAGQSP010000571.1 GCA_020439485.1 Acidimicrobiales bacterium
TGGTTGGGGCGTTCTCCTGGAAGGCGCCCGAGAGCGCGGCGACGTCTTCGCTCAGTGCGTGTCCCAAGATGCGGGTCGAGTTGTGTGTGATGCCGGTGCTGATGTGACCGGGCATGACCACAGACGCCTTGACATGAGGGGCATTCTTGGCGAAATCGGTCGTAAGCGCTTCGGTGAATCCCTTCACGGCGAACTTGGCAGCGCTATAGGCGGTGTGAGGGCGGGTCGGTCCCAGGGAAGCCCAGAAGCCGTTGACGCTGCTGGTGTTGATGAGGTGCCCCTCGGTCGACGCGATCAGCATTGGGACGAACGCTCGCGAGCAGTAGTACACGCCGTACCAGCAGACGCCGAACGTGCGCTCCCAGTCGGCGCGCGGATGCTCGATGAAGCTGCCGCCCCCGCCGATGCCCGCGTTGTTGAACAACAGGTTGATGTGGTCGGTGGCGTGAGCCTCGGTCACGTGGTCGCGCCAGGCCAAGACCTCGGCCTCGTCGCTTACGTCGACGGTGGCGGTGCTGACGGTGATCTGGGCGTCGAGCGCTCGGCATTGCGCTGCGACCTCATCGACCGACCCCGCGTCGACATCGCCCAGAGCCAGGTTGCAGCCGTCTGCGGCCAGCAACAGAGCCAGGTCCTTTCCCATGCCGCTGCCGG
The DNA here is from genome assembly GCA_020439485.1 of Acidimicrobiales bacterium. GTDB lineage: Bacteria > Actinomycetota > Acidimicrobiia > Acidimicrobiales > Poriferisodalaceae > JAAETH01. The sequence continues at coordinate 655 of JAGQSP010000571.1, forward strand.
CCCCAGTTATTACAGCGATCTTGCCCTTGAAGTCCATCGCCCAAGTCAACCACGCGAGGCGCGTTGGTACCCTGGTCGGGGTGACTTCGAACGATGTCCTCGGGTCGTCTGTCGGCCAAACGCCCCTCAGTGCAGCGCCTCAACCGATGTCGCTGCGGCGGCGAAACCTCGATCGCATCGATGGCGGCCATTTCGATGTGCTCGTCGTGGGTGGGGGTATCAACGGGGCGGTCTCTGCTGCGGTTTTGGCCGGTCGCGGAGCGTCGGTGGCGGTGGTCGACCGCGGAGACTTCGGCGCGTTCACCAGCCAGGAGTCGTCGAACCTGGTGTGGGGCGGGTTCAAATATCTCGAGACATACGAGCTGGCACTGGTTCGCAAGCTGTGTATGTCTCGCAATCGGTTGTTGTCTGCGTACCCCGACAACATCAAGTCGATCGGGTTCATGGCCTCGCTCGAGCGAGATGGCAAATATGCGCCCTGGTTCGCCTACATGGGAGCCCTTGGGTACTGGGCCATCGGCAACTTCCGCACGCCCAGACCCCGCGTGTACCGGCCCGAAAAGATCGAGCGGCTCGAGCCGCTGGTCGACACCACCGAGCTGGCCGGGGGCATCGAGTACTACGACGCATACTTGGCCGACAACGACTCGAGGTTCGTGTTCAGCTTCGTCCGTTCGGCCATGGACGTCGGCGCCGCCGCGGCCAACTATGTCGAGCTGGTCGATGCCCGCTTCGACGGCGCCAGATGGCAGGCGAAGTTCCACGACCTCGACGCCGTCGATGCCGACGGCCGTCCGGCAGTGCTGGGGTGCACTGCCAACATGATCGTCAATGCCGCCGGCCCATTCGTAGACGATCTCAACTCGCAGTGGGATGTCAAGACCAAGCACCGCATCGTCTACTCCAAGGGCATCCACCTGATCGTTCCCAGGCTGACCAACGACAATCGGGTGCTGGCCTTCTTCGACGACACCGACCGT
>JAGQSP010000055.1 GCA_020439485.1 Acidimicrobiales bacterium
GAAGCAGGGCTGAGCGGAGCGACCCCGGGTTGATCAGTCGGGGCGGGCGACCAGGTCGAACGCGTCTGGCGGCATGACGGCGCCGAAATAGTGCTCTTCGGCCGAGGACCACACAAGTTCCCAGTCGTCTCGGTATTCGTCGCCTTCGCGGTCCAGCAACTGGGCCCGCCGGCGTTGGGGGTCGGTGTCCAGCAGAACCCGGAGGTCGATCAGGTCCGACAGTTCGGGCCTGGCGCTATACGCGCCTTCGAGGATCACCGTGGGTGTGGGTTCGAGCGTTGTGGGCAGGCTCGAGAGGCTACCGTCGAAGGCCTCCCAGTCGTAGGCGTGATATTGCGCCGGCCGTCCATGTCGAAGGGCCTCCAGAACGGGTCGCTGCCGCCGCCAGTCGATGCAGTGGTCGGCTCGTTGTGACGGAGTCATTTCGAGCCAGCGGTCGATCGCCTCGCCCGAATAGAAGTCGTCGCCTTCGACCACGGTCGAGCCCAGGTGTCGAGCCAGTTGGGCAGCCAGCGTGGACTTTCCGGCCCCGCTTCTGCCGTCGATGGCGATGACTCTGACACCGGCTGGGGTCACCAGGTCCTGGAGGGCGAGTGTTATCGCGGTGACGGCTGCCTGGTACAAGGTTCTCCCGATGCCCACGGCGGTACGATTCGCCAATTCTGCCGACAAGCGAGCCGTTCGACACTGCCTGGTTGTCGCGATTTGCGGGCGGGGTGGTGGTGCTTACCGGTGAAGTGTCGCAACTCGACAGGTTGAACGGGTTTGGTGCCCTACGATCTTTGGCGTGTCAGTGCACGATCAGATCGAAAGCGCTCGCGCCGAGGCCCTCGAGATGGTGGCAGCCGCCACCGACCTCGATGCCCTGAAGGCGGTCGAGCCGACGTTGTTCGGGAAGAAGTCTGCGCTTGGCGGCCTGAAGCGGCTGATGGGTCAGGTCGACCCGTCCGAGCGCGCCGGCGTGGGCCAGGCCCTCAACGCCGCGCAGCAGGTCGTGCGCGACGAGTTCGACGCCGCTCGGACGCGCCTGGCCGCCGTCGCCCGGCGCCTGCAGCTCGAAGACGAGCGAATGGATCTGACAGAGGTTCCCTATGAGCCCAACCTCGGCCATCTGCACCTGGTGACCCAGACCACCCAACGTCTCGAGGACGTGTTCGTCGGCATGGGCTTCACGGTGTCGGAGGGGCCAGAGGCCGAGACCGACTGGTACAACTTCACGGCGCTGAATCTGCCCGAGTGGCACCCGGCCCGCTCGATGTGGGACACGCTGTATCTCGACCTGGGCTCTGGCGACGATGTTGTGCTGCGAACCCACACCTCACCGGTGCAGGTGAGGGTGATGGAGAAACAAGAGCCGCCCATCTACACGGTGTGCCCGGGCCGGGTGTTCAGACGCGACACCGCAGATGCGTCGCACCTTCCCGCGTTCCACCAGATCGAGGGCTTGGTGGTCGACCGGGGGATAACGCTGGGCGATCTGGCCGGGACTCTCGACGAGTTCACTTCTGCGTATTTTGGGGAATCGATCAAGAGCCGCCTTCGCCCGTCGTACTTCCCGTTCACCGAGCCCTCGGCCGAGTTCGACATCACCTGCACGATCTGTGAGGGTGCGGGATGCCAGACATGTTCTCGCACCGGTTGGGTCGAGTTGGGCGGGTGCGGAGTGGTTCACCCCAACGTCTTGAGCAACGTGGGTATCGACCCCGAGGAGTTCTCGGGATTTGCGTTCGGATTCGGCATCGACCGTCTGGCCCTGATGCGCCACGGCATCGGCGATCTGCGCGACATGTTCACCAACGACGTACGTTTCTTGACCCAGTTCTGAGGAAGACTTATGAAGGTTCTGTTGAGCTGGCTTCGCGAGTTCGCTCCCATCGAGGGTTCGCCTACTCAGATCGCCGACCAGATGTCGATGCTGGGCATGGCGGTCGAGTCGATGGATGTGTTCGACCCGATGGAGTCGATCGTGGTGGCGCGGGTGCTCGATCTCAAACCACATCCCGATGCCGACCGGATTCAGCTGGTAGACGTCGATCCGGGTGACGGAGGCCCCCTGCAGATCTGCTGCGGGGCTTTCAACATGGCGGTCGGTGATCTGGTGCCTCTGGCGACCATCGGCACAGTCATGCCCAATGGCATGGAGATCGCCAAGCGCAAGATGCGTGGCGAAGTGTCCAACGGCATGTTGTGCTCTGCGGCCGAGATCGGGCTCGGGTCAGATCATGCGGGCATCTTCGTGCTGCCGTCCGACATGGAGGTGGGCCGTCCGCTGATGGCTCAGCTGGGGCTGGCGGGCGATGTCTTGTACGACCTCGAGATCAACCCCAACCGCCCCGACGCCATGTCGGTGGCGGGGGTGGCGCGCGACCTGGCTGCCCAACAGGGTGTGCCCTTCGCCATTCCGGCGTGGGAGGTCGACGAAACCGGCGAGCGGGTCGAAGATATCGCCAGCGTCTCGATCCACGACCCAGACCTGTGCGGTCGTTTCGTTGCCAGGGTGCTGCGCAACGTAACCGTAGGGGTGTCGCCCATCTGGATGCGCATGCGGCTGACCCTGTGCGGCATGCGGCCCATCAATAGCGTGGTCGATGTGTCCAACTACGTGATGCTCGAATTGGGCACACCGAACCACACGTATGACCTCGACAAGGTGCCAGGCGGCCATCTGGGGGTGAGACGTGCAGTTGAGGGTGAGACAATCACCACTCTCGATGATGCGACTCGCACTCTCCGGGCGACCGACGGGGTCATAGTTGATGCAAACGATGTGGCCATCGGAATCGCGGGAGTGATGGGTGGGGCTTCGACCGAGATCGGAGACTCGACATCGGCGGTTCTGCTCGAGATGGCCTGGTGGGACGAACGCTCGATAGCCGTCAGTTCGGCGTCGCTGGGGCTGCGCAGCGAGGCATCGGCGCGCTTCGAACGTGGAACCGACTGGGACCTCAACCTCAATGCCGTGAACCGATTCTGTTCTCTGCTGTCGCAGCAGGGCGCAACGGTCGCCAGCGGCGCAATAGACGTGGTGGGCAACCTTCGACCCAGGCCGGTCGTTCCGGTGCGGGTGGCGCGCGTCAACCACATGCTGGGTACCGATCTCAGCGGCGACCAGATCGTTGCGCTGCTCGAGCCCATCGGATTCGAGTGCGAACTGGCCGACGGGGTCATCACCACCACCATCCCGACGTTTCGACCCGACTGTGAGGTCGAGATCGACGTCATCGAGGAGGTGGCGCGTCACCACGGCTATGAAGCCATCGACAAGACCGTTCCGAAGTCGCCCGTGGCGGGCCACCTGACGGCCGATCAGCGGGCCAGGCGCGCCCTCAAGGCCACGCTGGCGGGTGCCGGCTTCAACGAGATAGTGCCTTCGCCGTTCCTGTCGCCCGATGCGGTGTCGCGTTCGGGGCTCGACCTCGAAGCGGTGGTGAGGGTGCGAAACCCGCTCGCGGCCGAGGAGTCGATCATGCGCCCTTCGCTGCTGCCCGGCATGCTGGCGACCATCGCATACAACCACTCGCACCGCAGCGGCGACGTCTCGCTGTTCGAGATCGGCAACACTTTTGGCCTTCCCCTCGGTGGCGAGGTTCTGCCCAACGAGGTCGCTTGGCTGGCGGTTGCGGTGTCGGGAGCTGATGCCACGGTGGCCAAGCGCGTTTGGGACATGGTTTCGGCCAGCGTCGGAATTGACGGCGCCACCCTGACCAACCGGGACGATCTGCTGGGCTTGCACCCAACCCGGGCCGCGGAGATATCGCTGGACGGGCGCGTCGTGGGGCGCCTGGGCGAGGTCGACCCGGGCGCACTCGAGAGTTGGTCGATTGCCGGGCGTGTCGCGTGGCTCGAGGTCGAGGTGGCCGCCCTGCTTGGTGCCAGGGTCGAGTCGAAGCCATACGTGGTCGTCAGCACCCAGCCCACGAGTGACATCGACTTGGCGTTCACAGTTCCAGACGACATCCAGGCATCGACGGTCGAGGCCACGCTGGTGCAAGCGGCCGCCGACGAACTGGCAGCCATCAAGCTGTTCGACGTGTACCGGGGCGCCCAGGTGGGCGACGGTGCACGCAGCGTCGCTTGGGCGCTCAGGCTGCAGGCGGCCGACCGCACGCTGACCGACTCGGATATCGCTGCGATCCGCCAACGTTGTATCGACGCTGTAGAGAAGGCCCACGGCGCATCATTGCGGGCCTGACGGCCTCACATCTGCCCGATCCATAACACCCGGCCCAGTTTCTCCGATGGAGAGGAATGCGTTCGTGGTTGTTGCGGTTGGTGGCCGGGTCGGTGTTCGCGACCGCGGTCTCGGCCTTGACGCTGGGCGCAACCCCTGCCGACGGCTCCGAAGCCACCTCGGTCGAGCCGCAGCGCTACGTGGTGATGGAGTCTCCAGAGGCGCTCGATGAAGTCGACCCCGCTGTCGCCCGTCTTGGCGGCGCCATCACGGCAGCCAGCTTCCCGCAACCGACGGTGGCAGACCAAGTGGCGGCCGTCGTGGGCGCCGGGCCGATCGAGCGCCTCGAAACGATCGATGCTGCGGTTGTCGAGCTGACCGCGGAGCAGATCGAGACGCTGCGGGCCGACCCGCGGCTGATAGTCGAACGCGACATCGAGGTGGGCGTCGCCGAGAACGAGCTGCCGTGGGGCGTAGACAGGCTGGATCAAACCTCACCCGAGCTGGATGGCCGCTTCGCGGCGCGCTTCGACGGTGGCGGGGTGAGGATTTTTGTCGTCGACTCGGGTGTGCGAGCCGACCACCAGCAGCTCGCGGGTCGAGTGGTGGACGGTTTCGACCTGTTCGACGAAACCTCTTCTGGCACAACCGATTGCCATGGGCACGGCACCCACGTCGCGTCGGTGGTGGCGGGCAACACGGTTGGGGTGGCGCCGGGTGCAACCATCGTGCCGGTGCGGGTTCTCGACTGTTCCGGGCAGGGACACACGTCGGGCGTTGCCAGAGCTGTCGACTGGATCATCGCCAATCACGAGGCTCCCGGTGTGATCAACATGTCGATCGGAGGCGAACCAAGCGATGTGCTGGACGCTGCGATCGCTCGCGCCCACGCTGTTGGTTTCGTGGTGGTGGCGGCTGCCGGAAACTCCGCAGACGATGCCTGTGAGACGTCGCCGGCGCGAGCCGCCGAGGCGATCACTGTCGGGGCGGTGGGTCGCAACGACGTATACGCCAGTTGGTCGAACAAGGGTCCGTGCGTCGACATGGCCGCTCCGGGCCTTGCAATCGTGGGCGCCAATGCCCGGTCGGGCGTCGGCCTTCGCACCATGTCTGGTACATCCCAGGCGGCACCTCACGTTGCGGCGCTGGCTGCGATGTTGATCCAGTCTGGGGTGGTCGACCCAGCGGCAGTTGCCGCTGAGCTCGAAGCAGCGGCCCACTCCGCGGGCGTTGTGGTGGCTACCGGCGATGGGGCCGTTGTGGTTGCGACGCTGCCAGAACGGGTGCGTCACCATGTGTCATCGCTCGATGTGGGGGTGGCCGAGAGCCCGACGCCGGTCATCACCGCGTCTGTAACAACCGACGCCGATGTTCGGGTGCTGCTCGTGGGCGGTCCCGAAGGCCCCGATTCTGCTTCTGCCAGCGAGGCGGTTGTGGTGGCCCGCCCAACCGACGGTACGGCGCTGGCCACGTTCGCGGTCGAGCCGGGGCGCTATCGGGTACAGGTCGCTGGGTTCGGGTTCGCCGCCGAGGTTGTCGCGTCGGGGCCCGCCGAGACCCAGTACCGGATCGATGGAGCGCTGCTGGGGTTGGAAGGTGTCACCCTCTTGATCGGCGCCGCGCCGGCGGACACGCCAGATGGGGGTCTCCGGTTCGGGCCTACCGGGCGCAGCGTGGACTTGGTCGGCTCACCGGCTCAGTAGTCGACAGGTACTTCCAGCAGCGCCTGCTCGATTCTGGCCCAGATGAATGCGCCTCCAAGCGGGCCATAGTGAACTCCGTCCCACCGCAGATTGACGTCGTCACCCACCGACTCGTCGGTGCAGAATTCGGCCGGTGGCGTCACCACTGCGACGTCGTCGGGGTAGGTGCTGGCGACCTGTCGAATCAGCTCGGTCAGGTGCTGGGTGCGTTGGCGGTCGCCGCGCTCGGGCAGGGCTACGAGGCCGCCGCCGTCTACGGGTGACCAGCACGGGATCTCCATCAGCGCGACCTCGGTTCCGGTTTCGAGCAGTGCGTCGATGCCGGCCGAGAGCCCAGCGGTAACGATTGCGTCGTGGTCTGGTGAGCCAAAGACGATCTCGCGCCCGTCGACGACCAGATCGAATACCTCCCATGCACCGATGGTCACGAGCGTGACCTCGTTACCGGCAGCGCCGCGCGCCCAGCGTGCCGGCAGGTCGGTACATGCTTCGAGGTTGCGGATGGTGCGCCCGTTCGATTTCAGAACGCCGTTTTCGATGACCCCGCATCCCTCGACGCCCGCATTGTCGACGGTGATGCTGTCGATGTCGGACGGGAAGTTGATGGCCATCGTGATGCCGACGCTGTCTCCGGTGACCGCAACCGAACGCGGCAGGCGTGCCTGGGTGGTGGTGGTTGGCTCAGTCGTCGATGTGGTGGTCGACGTTGTCTGCTGGCCGGTGGTCGTAGACGGGGCCGCGTCCGTGGTGGTGGAGGCCGTGGTGGTAGTGGTCGAGGCCCGGTTGATCAGGTCGGCGACGTCGTCGGTGGTGGCGGCCTCGACGGCGGCTGGTTCGGCCCTCACCAGCGCCAGCGTCAGGCCGGCGATCAGTATCGAGGCGGCAGCGGCCACCGCAACGGCGGGCTTTGCGCCCGCAGCCCCGGCGTCTCGAAAGCGCCGCCAGGCCCGGCCCAGGGCGCCATTTCTAATTGGCGTTTCGACGTAGGTGAACGACAGTTCGGTGAGCACCAGCGCCAAAGCGAGGCGCAACCCGTGCAGTTGCCAGCCGTCGAGAGTGGTGTCGAGCCGGGGCCGGGTGAACACGATTATCGGCCAGTGCCACAGGTACAGGCCGTACGAGCGAAGCCCGACCCAAACCAATGGCTTGGCTGCGAGGAGCCTCGGCATCAGCGCTGCGGCGGGATGAACCACCACGAAGATCACGACCGACGTCAACAGCCCGGTCACCAGAAAGCCACCCCGGTAAAGGAACGGGCTCAGCTCGTCGAGGCGCCAGAACATCACGGCCAAGAACCCCAGGGCGGCCGCCGCGGCGGCGTCCATGACGGCCGGGGCCCGCGGCCCGACCCTGTCGGTCATACGCCATGGCGGCGACACCACTGCCAGCAATGAGCCCAGCAGCAGCCCTGCCGCCCTGGTGTCGGTTCCGAAGTAGATCCTGCTGGGGTCGGCGTCCGGGTCGTACAGGCCCCACATGAGCGCCGTCGAAGCCACCACACCCACGGCCATCGGCACCACCAGGCGGGTTGCGTTTCCCCGCGAGGCCCACAGGCCGCCGGCGAACACCAGGGGCCATATCAGGTACCACTGTTCCTCGACGGCGAGCGACCACAGGTGGCGCAGGGGAGAGGGGCGACCCAGCGCTTCGAAGTAGGACTGGTCGGAGAAGCTCAGGAACCAGTTCGTGACGTACGTCAGCGCTGCCAGCACGTCATCGCGGATGTCGACCAGTTCGTCAGATGGCCCCACGACCATGAACGCCACGAGGGCGATGATCAGCAGATACAGCGCCGGCAGCAGGCGTCGGGCGCGCCGCAACCAGAAGTTCGCCAGGTCGATCCGACCTGTGCGCTGGTGCTCGGCCAGCATCAGCGCGGTGATCAGGAATCCACTGATGACGAAGAACACCTCGACGCCCAAGTAGCCGCCCGCGGCCCAACCGAGGTCGAAGTGATAGGCAACCACCGCCAAGACGGCGATGGCCCTGAATCCGTCTATCGCCGGGCTGTAGCCCAGCCGTGGTTCTCGAGCGCTGTGCGCCGACCCGTCAGGCATGTGTTGCTTCGACGGGTCCCTTCACGGCCAACGTCACGCCTTCGCTGTTGATGCAACGGCCCGATGGCAGCTCGAACTGCCAGCCATGAAGATCGCAGGTCAACACGTTCGCCTCGACCGAACCCACTCGGTCGAGCGCCGCCTTCTGGTGAGGGCAGCGCTTCTGGACGACCCAGCCGTCGCACTCGACCCATTCGACCTCGCCTACCGACGACTCGGCCGAGTAGTGCGCCTCGACGGCACTCATGCGTTCAGGCGAGAGCGACTTGAAGAACGTGTACACGAACTCGTTGTAGGGGCCGTCTCGGTGGGCGCTGAACCGACACGACAAGAACAGCTCGTTGCACCAGTCCTCGACCCGGCGTCGCACGCTGGACTCGATCAGGGGACGGTGGGCTCGAAACACGAAAGGAGCGGTCTCGTCCGGGGCTGCTTCGCGGATGCGTCGTTGGCTCAGATCGATCATGATCCTCACGCCGTCGTCGGTCTCGAGCACGATGTTGGCGCCAACGCCCTCGGCCGTCTTGTCGGCCAACGCCAGGATGGGGTCGAGCCACTCGGCCATCTCGGAAACGAGGTCGGTGGTGTCGGTTGGCCAGCTCGCATGCTCGGCGGCGATCAGCTCGGAACAGTCCTGCTGGTAGCGGAGCAGATAGTTTCGCTTGTCTGCGAAGATCGCGTCGACCTGTTCGACCGGTATCGGGTGGGTCAACGACCCGTCGGTCGGGCCGCCGACCTCGAGGGTCGATCCGGGGATCATCAGCTTGCCCTCGTCGTGACCCACCGAGCGCATGTAGTCGATGAACACAGACGCATCGGGGAAGATGGTCGGCGCCGTCTCTGGTTCTGAGCCGCTGAAGTCGTTGAACTGGAACAGTTCGGGGTCGAGAAAACACGGCGGGCCCGCGGTGGGTATCACGTGGCGAGCGCCGACCATTTCTATGAACTCGACTGCCCG
>JAGQSP010000572.1 GCA_020439485.1 Acidimicrobiales bacterium
GTGGCGTGGGTGTGGCGGAGATCGTGGAACCGGATCGGTGGCAGACCGGATCGGGCGACGAGCTTCTTGAATGCATCCGACAGCAACTGCGGATGGGTTGGTGCACCGTCGGGTCGGCTGAACACGTGACCGCTCGGGTCGTCGGGATCGAACTCGGGGTCCTCCTCGCTCCGCCGCTGCCGCCATGCACGTAGGAGGGCGGTGGTGGTGGGGTCGAGGTTGATGTTGCGGCGGGCGGTGCGGGACTTGCCGCGGGTCTCGTGGAGCTCGTAGCCAACCGAGACGAGCGACCGGGTGACGCACAGCAGCTCCTGATCGAGGTCGACGTCGCCCCAGCGGAGTCCGAGGATCTCACCGCGCCGCATCCCGGTGTTCGCGGTGACCCAGAGGGCGGTGTGGTAGCGGTGGTCGCTGGTTCCGGTGAGGAACTGGTTGAGCTGGGCCGCCGTCCAGACACGTGAGGTCGGGCTCGACAGTGGCCGTCGCTTCGGGGCGTGGGCGAGGCGTGCCGGGTTGGAGACGACGAGCCCGCGTCGGGCGGCGTCGTCGAGTGCGCGGCGCAGGATTATGTGGATCTCGACGATCGTCTTGGGGTTGAGGCCGCCGGCGCCGTCGGCGCGGCCGTGGTCGGCGAGGTCTGCGTAGAGCCGTTCGAGGTGATCGGGCCGGAGCCGACGTAGCGGAACCCGTCCGATCGAGGGTGTGATGTGGAGGTCGATGTTGCGCCGGTAGGAGTCGTAGGTGCTGGCCCGCAGGGTGAGCTTCTTCGATGGCAGCCAGCGCTGGGTGAGATAGACGGCGACGGTGAGTGACGAGCGTTCGTGGCCGTCGTTGTGACGGCGCTGTGCCAGGTCGGCGGCGAGTCGTTCAGCGTCGTTGCGGTCGGTGCCGGCGGGGAGCCAGCGGCGTCGTTCGCGTCCGGTGATCGGGTCGGTTCCTTCGTAGATGACGGCGTAGTAGCGGTCGCCCTTGCGGGCCACGTATCCCTGCATGTCGATGTGCTCCTCGGGTTGGGCCGACATGTGTCGGCGGTGGAACACATCGGGAGAAGCAGGCCGTTCCTCCAGCTCAGGAAGCTGTCCGGCCGGGTCGCTACCCCCAACGAGACAGATCGGATCCCGCATCGACATCGATGGGGCTTCGTGTGCCAGTTGCGCCCTGGCGAGGGCAGCACGCGGGTGCGCTCATCGTCGATCGGCAGGTGTTCTGTCGGCGCCGGGCTTCTCGTGGGCGTTGACAGCGGGGATGCGGATCGCGCGGGTTGCGCTCGCGCCGTCGTCGCCTTGACAGTGCGTCCGACGACGCAAGCCGGGCGTTGAGCTGGTTTTGCCGCCGCTTGTCGAACCGCCGCCACCGAGGTCATGGGACCTTGACGAGTTCACTGCTCCACGGTGCCCGGCAGGGAGAGGTCGCCTGAGGCGACGTCGAAGACGTTCTCGACGCACAGCAGCGGGTCGTGGGGGCTGGTTGAGACTCGCAGGCCTGCGGTAACGCCGTCGTAGCTGAAGTCGGTGTTGGAACCCAGTTCGGAGATCGGCACTCGGATCTCGACGGTCTCGGCGGTGACGTTGGTGGCGATGTCGGGGCTGTCGATCAGGTTCGGCAGCTCGGGCCAGGTGGCCGGCACCGTCGGGGTCGCGCCGTCGGGGATGTCTCGGACGCTGAGCCCTCCACCGCACTCGGCGCTTTCGACCAGCACCACCCAGTGGGTGTGCCACAGGGCGCCGTCGTTGGCGGCGTCACCGTCGCCGTCTTCGTCGTAGAGGGGGGTGTCATCGAAATCGGGGTGGCTTGTCGCTGCGAGCGCCACGATGCCCTGATCGGCGTCGAAGCCGATGGTCGATGAGTTCAGCGTCGTGGGCCACACGTAGGACCACACCGGCGCTTGGTCCAGCGCCCCGACCGGCTTCGGAATGCTGGACCCTGCATTCGCGACCACCTCGGAACGGAACACGACGTCATCGCCGTCGGTCGTCACTGCGGTGAGGACCAGATCGAAGGCGGCGTCGGCGGACTCGGATACTCCCGAAGCGATCGCGCCCACTGGGTGCTCGTGGTCTGTTTCGCTGTGCTCCGGGTCCGCGTCGGTGTCGGCGGGAGCGTTGGTTGCCGCGCTCGGTGATGGCTGCTCGGCGGCCGTGGGGGTGTTGTCGTCGCCGCACCCGACGGCGACGAGCGCGAGGGCAGCCGTCAGGCTCAGGGATCGGATCTTGTTCATCGGCAACCTCCGTTACATCGGCATCCTATGTATCGGAGAATGTATAGGAAACCTATGGAGGGTGCAACGGGTAGTTTCGGTCGATGTGTGGCCCTGGC
>JAGQSP010000573.1 GCA_020439485.1 Acidimicrobiales bacterium
CGCCCAAGTAGGCGTGTCCTGACCCGAGGACACAGAAGGACACGCCCAAATAGGCGTCTCCTGACCCGAGGACAGTCTCGAACACCGGTGTTCGGGCGGCGTCTGGCGCCGCTCAGACACCGGTGTTTGAGTTTGGGGCGCGCGAGGGTGGCCGCACTATCGGGCCCGGTGCCGCCAGACTGATCCCATGCTCGATATCCAGGGTCTGTCGAAACGTTATGGCGACATCGTCGCGGTTGATGACGTCGCACTAGCGGTCAAGAGGGGGCGCATCGTGGGGTTCGTCGGCCCGAATGGTGCCGGCAAGTCGACCACCATGCGTTCGATCTTCGGGCTGGTCGAGCCCGACAGCGGATCGATCAGCTGGGACGGTGCGCCGGTGGACAGGCGGGCTTTGGCCCGCTTTGGCTATATGCCCGAGCAAAGGGGCCTGTACCCGAAGATGAAGGTGGCCGAGCAGATCGCCTTCTTTGCCGAACTGAAGGGGGTCGATCGTTCGACGGCCGGCCAGAGGGCCACTGCGATCCTCGACACCCTAGGGCTGGCGGATCGTCGTGACGATGCGGTGGAGAAGTTGAGTCACGGCAACCAGCAGCGGGTTCAGCTGGCCGTTTCGCTGGTGACCGAGCCCGAGTTGTTGGTGTTGGACGAACCGTTCAACGGTCTGGACCCGGTTGCGGTGGAGACGTTGCAGCAGGTGTTGCGTGCGCGTGTGTCGCAGGGGGTTGGGGTGTTGTTCAGCTCGCATCAGCTCGACCTGGTAGAGCGCATCTGTGACGAGATCGTGGTGATCGTGGCCGGACGGGTACGCGCCTCGGGAACGGTTGCGGCGGTCAGAGGTGCCAGCGGGGCCCGGGTTTGCACCATCGAGGTCGATCGGCCCACGGCGTCTTTGACGGAGGTGGTCGATGCGCCTGTGCTTAGGTCGACGGCCACGTCGGTCGTGGTCGAGGTGGGGTCGGACGGCGACTTGGACGATCTGTTGGCGCGGGCCCGTCGGGCAGGGCCGATAGTGCGTTTCGACTATGACCTGCCGAGCCTGCAGGATGCCTTTACCCGCCTTGCCGAGGGGATCGAGCTGTGAACGAGAACGACCAGAGGGTGGCCACCCTGCGTGCTCTGCGCTTGATCAGCCGGCGCGAGGTGACGTCGCGCATCACGTCCAAGGCGTTCATCGGCGGCATCTTGACGACGGTGTTCCTGATTTTTGCCGTGTTTGGCCTGGGGGCGTTGCTGGGTGGCGACGATCCGGTGCGGATAGGTGTTAGCGGCCCCCAGCCCACGGGTGTGCTCGAGGTTCTCGAACGGACAGCGCAGCTGAACGGCACCCAACTGGAGCTGACCGAATACGTCGATCGCGATGTGGCGGCCGCGGCGCTGGAGGCGGACGAGGTCGACGGGGTGGTGGTGGACGGCGAACAGCTGTTGATGACCACGACCCAAAGCGACGTCGTCGCCTTGGTCACGCCGGCTTGGCAGCAGGCGGCACTGATCGACGGTCTGTCGGAGGCGGGCCTGGACGAACAGGCGGTGGCGGCCACGTTGCAGGGTGCTGCACCGATCGAGGTGGTCGAGCTCGACCCCGATCCTGGGTCTGATGGCCGCGAAGGTCTGGCCTTCGTGACCGTCATCATGTTGTTCATCTCGATACAGGTGGCGGGCGCCTACATCTTGATGGGGGTGTTCGAGGAGAAGTCGACCAAGGTGGTCGAGCTGGTGTTGTCGTCGGTGCGGGCGCGGCACCTGTTGCTGGGCAAGATCATCGGCGTCGGCGTGCTGGGTTTGGTGCAGGTCGTAGCCCTGGCCGGGTCCGCGCTTGTTGCGGCGGCGCTGTTCAGCTCGGCCGATCTGCCTGCGCTGTCGCTGGGTCTCGTGCTGTCTGGCCTGGCCTGGTTCGTCCTGGGCTACCTGTTGTACGGGTCGGTGTTCGCAGCGGGCGCCTCGCTGGCTCCGCGCCAGGAAGACGCCCAGTCGACGTTGGCTCCGGTGAGTGTCCTGTTGATGCTGAGCTATTTCGGAGCCCTGTTCTCGGCCTCGGACCCCACGTCGGTGCTGGCGCGGGTGGTCAGCTGGGTGCCGGTGACAGCGCCGTTTGCCATGCCGGGCCGAATAGCGTCTGGCGATGCCGTGTGGTGGGAGGTCGCGGGAGCGATGCTGTTGACCGCTGTAGCTGCAGGGCTGGTGCTGATGCTGGCAGAGCGCATCTATGTTCGCTCGATCATCCACACCGATCGCAAACTCGGCTGGCGAGAAGCCTGGTCGCTGCAGGGCTGATCGGGTTAGGATGACCTCCCGTGGATGTCGTTGTAATCGGGGTATGCGGGGGCTCGGGTTCGGGCAAGTCTTCTCTGGCGGTGGCGCTGGCCGAACACCTCGGCGACGATGCCGTGGCCGTGTTGCCCTATGACGCGTACTACCACGATCTGGCGCATCTGGAGTTCGACGAGCGGGTCGCCGTCAACTTCGACCATCCCGATTCGCTCGACGCCCAGCTGTACACCGCCCATCTCGAGGCGCTGCGCTTGGGGCAGGCGGTCGGGGTGCCTCACTACGACTTCAGCAGGCACATCCGCTCGGGCGATCACACCGTCGTCGAGCCCAGACCGGTGGTCGTAGCCGAGGGGATCTTGTTGCTGAGCGACGACCTGATCGCCTCCAGCCTCGACCTGAGCGTGTTCCTCGACGTACCCGAGTCTGTTCGGTACAAGCGCAGGCTGGCGCGTGACATTGTCGAGCGCGGCCGTGACGAGGCCGATGTGGCCCGCCAGTTCGAAGAGTCGGTGGCTCCGATGCACGACTTGTTCGTTCAGCCCAGCTCTCTGCGGGCCGATTTGATTTGGAATCACCCTTGGGATCTCGCAGCAGCCGCTGCCGAGCTGGCGGCCGCCATCGACACCATCGTGGCTGTCTGAGCCGATCTCGGCCCCTCGGGGTGCCCCAGCGCTGCGCTGCTTGAGTGAGCATGTTCATCGGCCGACAGAAAGGCTGTGATCACACGCGACCGCCCACGGCGGTTCAAATCTCCGTGGACCGACTGCAACAGATCGCGCGCCGATGATGGCCTGTCGCTGATCGAGACCATCATCGCGATTTCGCTGCTGGCGGTTGCTCTGATGATCACGATTGGCCCCACCGTTTCGAGCTTCACGACGCTGCGAAATGCCAAGGTCATCGACCTGGGCGAGAGTCTGGGTCAGGGTCGCCTGGAAGAGATCAGGCAGCTTCCGTTCGACGAAATCGGCGTTTCTGGTGGGTCTCCCGATGGTGCTCTGACAGGTGTGGAGACCCGAACCGTTCAGGGTGTCGAGTTCGAGATGACCACCGAGATCGACTGGGTCGGTTCGGGCGGAACAGACTCTGGGTTCGACATCGGCGGAACGGGTGCCGACGGCATTGCCAGCCAGCCCGACTTCGGCCGCAACTACAAGTGGGTTCGGGTAACGATCGAGCCCGCAGACGGCAGCATCGACCCGATCGTGTTCTCTACGGCGATCACTCCCGACTACATCGCATCGGGCAGCGACGGCCTGGGTACGGTGATCGTCGAGCTGATCAAGCACGAACCGGTCGGTTCTGCCACCTCCGACACCGACTGGCCCCTGGTCAGCCTGGTGTCGGCAGCAGGCCCGGCGTTCACCCCGGTGCCCAACATCGCAACCGGCGAGCAGACCTTCCCCAACCTCACGCCCAATCTCGGCGGCGGCCCGTACCGGATCAGGCTGGGACCCACCCTGGCCGATGTCGAGGGCGGCGGTTGGCGCATTCACCCGTCTGACCTGTTGAGCTTCACCGATCAGGTCGAAGCTACGGCCGGGCGCACCATCCGCGTGTCGTTGACCATCTACAAGGACGTCTCGTTGAGGGTCGAGCTGACCGGACCTCCAGACATCGGCGAACCTGCGGC
>JAGQSP010000574.1 GCA_020439485.1 Acidimicrobiales bacterium
GACCCCAACATCGGCTTCCCCGCCGATTTCGGTGGCTGATCCGTTCGTTGAACTGAACGCCTGAAAGATGGGGCCGGCGCTTCGGCGCCGGCCCCATCCTGGTTTTCTCCCGAACCCTCTGCTGTACTGCGATGCGCGATTACGGACTTGCCGGCCCCGAAACCAAGCGGGCCGAACAAATGGGCCTGGCCGACGCCGAATGGTTCAGACCCGAAATAGACGACGACACGCTGCGACAACTCGCCGTGCGTACCAACCTTCGCGGGTCACTCGACCAGGCGCTGTGGCTGGGCCTGCTGGTGATGTTCGGATGGCTCGTATGGATCTCTTGGTGGTCGTGGTGGACGATCCCAGCGTTTCTTGCCTACAGCGCGCTCTATGGGGGCGCCGCCGACTCTCGCTGGCACGAGTGCAGTCACGGAACCGCGTTCCGAACACGCTGGGCAAACGACGCCGTGTACTACCTGGCTTCGTTCATGCTGCTCCGCGGACCAACGGTTTGGCGATGGTCGCACTATCGCCACCACAACGACACCATCATCGTGGGCCGCGATGCCGAGATCGCGTTCAAGCGTCCGCCCAACCCGTGGTTCACCCTGGTTGGGTTGTCTGGGCACTGGGTGATCCCCGAGATGGGTGGGCGCCTGCTGCGCCACGCCAGAGGCCAGCTGGACGATGCCGTGCTGGCCACCGTGCCGGCCCACCTACACAAGCGGGTGGTGTGGGAGTCGCGGGTGTTCGTGGCCATTCTGGCCGCGGCGGTTGTCGCATCGGTGGTTTTGTGGACGCCGCTGCCCGTGCTGTACGTGGGTGTTCCCTCGGCCACCGGCGCCTGGTTGATGTCGTTCTTCGGCCTCACCCAGCACGCCGGAATGCGCGAGGACGTCCTCGACCACCGGCTCAATAGCCGCACGGTCTACATGAACCCGGTGTTCAGGTTCCTGTACCTGAACATGAACTATCACGTCGAGCACCACATCTTCCCGGCTGTGCCATACCGCAACCTGCCTGCGTTGCACCGCGAGATCGCAGACCAGCTGGCCCCTCCCAAGACCAGCACCATCGCGGCCTACCGCGAGATCTTCCGGGCGATGAAGCACCAGCGCATCGATCCGAGCTGGGAACTCGACATCGAGCTGCCACCGGCCAGACGCGCCTCGGCCCGCATCGACTCGACGATCTGGACACCGACCAAAGCCGAAGACGGCTGGTACGACATCGGGCCGGTCGACGAGCTGGTGCCGGGCCGCCTGAGCGGTGTGGTGTTGGACGAGCGCAAGGTCATGCTCTACCGGCTCGACGACGGCTCTGGTGCGCCCGAGGTTTGTGCCGCCGACGCCACGTGTACCCATGGCAAGGTCGACCTTTGCACAGGCCTGCTCATCGACGGCCAGATCGAATGCCCCAAACACAACGGCCGCTTCGACGCCCGCTCCGGCGAGCCCATGTCGCGACCCGTGACCAAGCCCATCGCCGTGCACGAGGTCCAGATCCGCCGAGACCGCATCCGCGTGCGC
>JAGQSP010000575.1 GCA_020439485.1 Acidimicrobiales bacterium
TGACGATCTCGCCCGGCTCGCCGATGGGCATCGGCTCCCGTGTCTGCGGGTCGACCACCCAAACGTCGGCATCCGACACCGGCAACCCGACGCTGAGGGCACCGGTGCCGGGGTCGATAGGGGCACGCAGCCCGGGCGGTGTGAGGTGGCTGGGCGATGTCGTCTCGGTGAGCCCGTACACGCTGAGGATGTATGCGCCGGTGGCATCCTCGAAGCGCTGAACAATGGCTGGGCTTATTGGCGCACCACCCGATGCAACACATCGCAGGGACGACAGGTCGGTCTCGTCGAAGTTCGGATGTGACATCAGCGCGACGAACACCGTGATCGAACCCATGGTGAAGGTGACGCGCCAGCGCTCGATCAAACGGAGCGCCTCGGCTGGCTCGAATCGATGGAAGAGCACCAGCGGCGCGCCCGCCACCGCCGCTATGGCCATGTGGGCCACCAACCCGGTGACGTGGAACAGTGGCGCCACACCCAAGATGACGTCGTCGGCTGTGACATCGAGCCACCGCTCGTAGACGACGGTGCTGTGCACGATGTTGCCGTGCGTGTTGACGGCGCCCTTCGAGGCTCCGGTTGTGCCAGACGTGTAGGTAAGCATCGCCGGCTCGTCGGGCGGCGGTGTTCGCCTGGGCACCCGAGCCCCGTCTCGATCTGCGAGGACGTCGGCGAAACGCGTGTGTTCGGTTGTGCCGCCGACCGCACCCGGGCTCGCCACCACCAACACACTGGGCGACAGGCCCGCCTCGTCGACGGCCCCCTCGACGGTGGGCACCAGTTCGTCGAGACACACCACCACCTCGGGAGAGCAGTCGGCCAACTGTCTGGCCAGCTCACGAGACTTCAACATGGGGTTCACGGCAACGGCGATAGCTCCGATACGCCAGCACGCCAGCATCGAGGTCAGCCAATGCGGGTCGTTCTGCAGGTAAACGGCCACCCGATCACCGGCAGCAACCCCGACGTCGGAAAGCCACGCGGCGAGCGCGTTCACGTCGCCGTCCAACCGAGCGACTGTCAGGGTGTCATCGAAGTAGTGAATGATCGGCGAGTCGGGGCTCGAATCGACCAGCTCGTCCCAGTAACCGAGGACCGATGTGTGTCTCGGATTGATCGTCGATGGGATCTCGGCCGGGTAAGTAGCGAGCCAAGGCCTTGGCACGTCGCCGGGTTCGCTGTCGCTCATGTCATCCCCCTTCGCAGAGGAATTTAGCCCTCGACCAGATCCCGATTTTCAATCAACAACTATTGACTCAATACTCACTGCTGTTAGCTTGTCGAGCCGTGACGACACGCATAGGAATCAACGGCTTCGGGCGCATCGGGCGCCTGGTGGTGAGGGCCCTGGCCCACCACCCCGAACTGCAACTGGCTCACGTCAACGAGATCGCCAGCGACCCGCGCACGTCGGCCCACCTGCTCGAGTTCGACACCGTTCACGGGCGGTTCGACGCACAGATCTCATCCGACGACGAGGGGTTCAGCCTGAACGGCGCGCCGGTCGCCCATACATCGATCGCAGAACCCGGCTCGGTGCCCTGGACCCGAAGCGGGGTCGACATGGTGCTCGAGTGCTCTGGCAAGTTCCGCACCACCGAGCTGCTCGACCCATACCTGCAGGCCGGCGTACGCAAGGTGATCGTCGCCGCGCCGGTGAAGAGCGAGGGTGTTCTCAACATCGTGATGGGCTGCAACGACCACCTATACGACCCGGCGGCCGACCACATAGTCACAGCGGCCTCCTGCACCACCAATTGCCTCGCCCCGGTGGTGAAGGTGATCCACGAATCGGTGGGTATCGAACGGGGCGTCATCACCACCATCCACGACGTCACCAACACCCAGGTGGTCGTCGACGCCCCGCACAAGGACCTGCGCCGGGCCCGATCGGCCCTCAACTCGCTGATTCCCACATCGACCGGCTCGGCGACAGCTATCACGATGATCTACCCCGAGTTGTCCGGAAAGCTCGACGGGGTGGCGGTGCGTGTCCCACTGCTGAACGCATCGCTGACCGACGCGGTGTTCACCGTTGCACGCGACGTGACCGCAGACGAGGTCAACGACCTCTTCCGAACCGCGGCGCAAGGTGAGCTACAGGGCATCCTGGGCTTCGAAGACCGGCCGCTGGTGTCGGCCGACTACGTCAACGACACCCGCTCTGGCATCGTCGATGGGCCGTCGACGATGGTGGTCGACAACCGGATGGTCAAGGTGCTCGCCTGGTACGACAACGAATACGGCTACGCATTTCGGATGGCTGACCTGGCGGCCAAGGTCGCCGCATCGCTGGTGAGCTGAACAGTGCAGCTTCGCAACTACGCGCTGGTGACCGCCGGCTATTGGGCGTTCACCCTCACCGACGGCGCGCTGCGCATGTTGGTGCTATTGCACTTCCACGACCTCGGCTACTCGCCGGTGTCGATTGCATTCTTGTTCCTGCTCTATGAATTCATGGGCATAGTCACCAACCTGATCGGCGGCTGGGTGGGCGCACGCTCGGGCCTGAACCGCACACTGTTGTTCGGTCTGGGGCTGCAGATAGTGGCCCTCGTCGCACTGACGTTCCACGAAGCCAGCTGGCAAGAGCTGGCGTCGGTGGCCTACGTGATGGGTTTCCAGGCGCTGTCGGGTGTCGCCAAAGACCTCACCAAGATGAGCTCCAAGAGCGCGGTCAAGTTCATCGCAGGCGAGGGTGCGCTGTTTCGCCTGGTCGCAGTCCTGACCGGTTCGAAGAACGCTCTGAAGGGTGTCGGCTTCTTCCTGGGTGCGGCCCTGCTCCAGTGGATCGGATACGACGCCTCTCTGTGGGCCATGGCTGCCCTGATTGCGGTCGCCCTGGTTCTGGTGGGCGCGCTGCTGAACGAAGACATCGGAAAGGCCAAGAACAAGCCGGCCGTGAAGTCGATCCTGTCGAAGTCGCCTGCCATCAACCGGCTGTCTGCGGCCAGGTTCTTCCTGTTCGGATCGCGCGACATCTGGTTCGTCGTAGCTCTTCCGGTGTTTCTGGACGACACGCTCGGCTGGTCGTTCTACGGAATCGGCGCCTTCCTGGCCGCCTGGGTGATCGGCTACGGGATGGTGCAATCGGTCGCCCCCAGGATCCTCGGCTCGACTCGTGGCGACCTCGACGCCGAGATATCGGCCGCACGGACGTGGGCCTTGGCGTTGGCGGCGGTGTCAGCCGCCATTGCGGTGATGGTGGCACTCGACATCGCGACCACGCTCGCCATCGTGGGCGGTTTGGTCGTGTTCGGCGTCGTCTTCGCCGTCAACTCGTCGCTGCACTCGTATCTGATCCTGGCCTACAGCAAGGGCGATGACGTCAGCCTCGACGTCGGGTTCTACTACTCGGCCAATGCAGCGGGTCGTCTCGTCGGCACCCTGCTGTCTGGAGCGCTCTATCTGTGGGGCGGTCTCGATGCGGCGCTTTGGGGATCCACATCGTTCGTGATTTCGACCTGGTTGCTGTCGATGCGGCTGAGCCCCGCGGTCAGTGAGCAGCCTTCTTCGCCAGCGGCAACCGACCGATGACGAACACCAGGACGAACCCCACAACCAGCCCCACCACCGCCGATATCGCGGTGTTGATCAGCCAGGCCAGGAACCCGCCCACACCGCCCACGTCGTGAACCTGTTCCTCGAGGTGGTGGACCCACTCGTATGGGCCGTGCCAGCCGAGTTCGTCGGTGCCGACCAGCAAGATGTGCCCGCCGACCCACAGCATCGCCGCGGTGCCTACTACCGACAGGAACGTCAGCACCTTGGGCATACCCAGCACCAACAGGCGACCGAGTCGATCTGTCGAGCCTCCACGCTCGACCAACTTCAGGCCCACATCGTCCATCTTCACGATGACCGCTACCAGCCCATAGACGATGATGGTGATGACAACCGC
>JAGQSP010000576.1 GCA_020439485.1 Acidimicrobiales bacterium
CAAAAGTGCCTCCTCCCAGGTCATAGACGGCAATGGTCCGGGCTTCTTCGGTGTTCTGATCTATACCGTAGGCCAGGCTCGCTGCCGTGGGCTCGTTGATGATGCGCAGGACGTCCAGGCCGGCAAGTTTGCCGGCGTCGCGAGTCGCCTGGCGCTGTGCGTCGTTGAAGTAAGCGGGAACGGTGATGACGGCCTGGGTGACCGGCTCGCCGAGGTAGGCCTCTGCGTCGCGCTTGAGCTTCTGAAGGACGCGCGCCGAGATCTCAGAGGCGGTGTAGTTCTTGCCGTCGATGTCGATCTTCCAGTCGGTGCCGATGTGACGCTTGACCGACGAGATGGTGCGAGCGGGGTTGGTGACGGCCTGGCGCTTTGCGACCTCGCCGACGAGAACCTCGCCGCTCTTGCTGAAGCCAACGACCGACGGGGTGGTACGGGCGCCCTCGGCGTTGGCGATGACGGTGGGTTCGCCACCCTCGAGGACGGCGACGACGGAGTTGGTTGTACCCAGGTCGATTCCTACGGCCTTGGCCATTGTGCGATGTCTCCTGTGGTTGCGAGAACCGGACCGGCGGCCCGGCTGTTTCGCCAGTGTGGCGGGGAATCACGCGGATTCCGCCTCACACTGACAGGGACAATCATAAAACCTGAGTGTGGTATTTACAACTTGTTTGATTGGTGGCCGTGGAATCGTCGTCAGTGCGTTGGAGCAGCCTCCATCAGGTATCCGCGGTGGCGCACCGTGCGAATCAACAGGCCCCTCGGCTCGACCCGTCGGCGAAGCCGCAGAATGCGCACGTCGAGTGCGTTGCGTGTGGGCATGCCACCTGGCCATCCGGCGCGGGCCAGTTCGGTACGGCTCGCCACCGCACCCATTCGCCTGACCAGGTGTTCTGCCAGCCGAGCCTCCACCGGCGGCAGCGGCACCTGATAGCCGTCGTAGCTCAGAACTCCGTCTTCGTCGATGCTGGGCGAGTTGATCTGCTCGGCACGCCGAGCCAGGGTTCGCACCCTGGCCTCGATGTCCTCGTCGGTCGCAGGCACGCGAATCCAGTCCTCGAGCGGGTCGGCCACCAGCGGCGGCGCCGAACCGTTACTGACGATCAGAAGCCTCGGCAGGTTCTCTGCCGAGAGATCCCGGCGGAGCTGATCACCGCCGGGCCAGGGAACTTGTACGACCTCCATCGCCGGAAAGCTAAAGAGGGTGTGTGACGTGAGTGTTTCGCGAATATGAACGGCTCTGACGCATTGTTGGGCACGGCCGTCGAGAAATACCTACACTGCGCACATGGGGCGCACTGAACACATCGGATTCCTCTCCGATCTCGATCTCTTTTCCGGTTGCTCGAAGAAGGAGCTCGACCACATCGCACGCGTTGCCGACGAGGTCGATATGGCGGCTGGTGCCGTCATCGTCGACCAAGGCGACCAGGGAACCGAGACATTCGTGGTCCTGGCCGGCGAGGCGGTGGTCAAGCGCAATGGCCGCAAGATCGCCACGCTGGGCGCCGGTGACTCGATCGGCGAACTGTCGCTTCTCGATCACGGCCCACGCACCGCGACGGTGGTGGCCGACTCCGACGTCAAGCTGCTTCGCATCAAGTCTCGCGACTTCCAGAAGATTCTGAAGGACTCGCCGACGATCGCCATCAAGCTGGCCGGAACGCTCGCCAGCAAGGTGCGCGATCTCGACCGCAAGATCTTCGGCTGACAATCCACGTTCGATCGCGGGCCGCGGCTCGGATACGGTTTGCGGCGTGAACATTCGCCGCATCAAGCCACATCAGCTGGTTCTCGCCTTCGGTGCCGTCATGGCCACGGTCACCGTCTTGTCGGGAATCGCCGCGTCCGTGTTCGAATTCGAAGGGGACTCGCCGATTCACCGCACGGTGTTCGGCAACATCCCCACGGGGCTGAAGATCGTCTTCTACACGGTCATCCCGGTTCTGCTGGTCTACGGCGCCTGGATGTTCGCCATGCGCGTCAAGAACTGGGAGCGGGGCCAGCCCGATCGTCGCCAGCTGCGCGCCGACAACGCCCACCGCCGCATCAAGGACTGGCGTGCCGGCGTGCTCATGCAGACACTGCTGCGCGATCCCGGCGCCGGTCTCATGCACTTGATGCTGTACTACGGCTTCTTCATCCTGCTGGGTGTCACCACCACCCTCGAGATCGACCACCAGTTGCCGACCGAGCTCAAGTTCCTCCACGGCGGCGTCTACCAGGGCTTCGCGTTTGTCGGTGACTTCGGCGGCCTCATCTACATGATCGGCGTGGTTTGGGCCATCATCCGCCGCTACGTCCAGCGCCCCTACCGAATCCGCATCAAGACCAGGCCAGAACACGCTGTGGTGCTCGGCGTGCTGTTCGCCATCGGTGTCACCGGCTTCCTCGCCGAGATGTTCCGCATCGCCGTAGACGGACGCCCCGATCACGAGAAGTGGTCGTTCATCGGCTATCCACTGTCGGGGTTGGTCGACAGCGTCGATGCGGTGGCAGGTTGGCATCAGGCGATGTGGATCCTGCACGTGGTCAGCTTCATGGCGTTCCTGGTGATCCTGCCGATCACGATGCTGCGCCACATGTTCACCTCGCCGCTGAACATGTACCTGAAGGACAAGGACCGCCCCAAGGGCGCCATGCGGGCCATGCCCAACCTGATGGAGACCGAGCTCGAGA
>JAGQSP010000577.1 GCA_020439485.1 Acidimicrobiales bacterium
TACATCTCCGACGACATCGGCGTCGCCCAGACCACCTATGGCATCAGGGTCTCGACCGCGGACGGGTCGTGTCAGGCCGACGACACCTCCAACGTCGACTGGAATGGTTGGCCAGGAGCAAGCTGATCAGCGCTGCTGGGCCGACTCGGCCTCAGAGGTGTTTGGTCGCCTCTCGAACCGACAACGCCGACAACACATCGCGGTTCTGGTCGACGTATAGCCAAACCGACTGGGGTGCTGTGCGGGCGTATTGCCGCAGAGCCCACCCGATGGCCTTTCGGATGAAGAAGTCTGTGTCGGCCGCCCGCCTGGAGCACCGCTCGAACAGGACGTCTTCGTCGGTGCGGTCGCGGTACTTGAGTTGTTGCAGTATCGAACACCTGGCCAGCCACAACGACGGCTCGGTGTTGGTGTCGATCAGCCCGGTGTCGAACGACCACGCTTCGATGGTCTCCCACGCCAGAGGGTGTTCAAGTGCCACGGCACCGATCGACACCGCCAGCGAATCGACCGTGTCCCACCAGCTCTTCGACACGACGAGGTCCGCCAACCAGTCGATGTCTGGCGCATCCAGGTGCCGGGCGACGCGGGCCACCAGGTCGATACCCACGTACTGGAACTCGCGCTCGGGCTGGGCCCACAGTTCGGTCACCGCTTGGCGCGCCTTGTCGGGGTCGTTACCGACCTGACGTATCCACGCACCGGCGGCCGCCCGCCGCGCTGGTGCCTTGACGCCCAGGTACTCGAACCTGCCCCTCATGTAGCGCGACATGTCGGGTGCGATGGACGGTTCTGCGACCTCGCACAGCGAGTGTCTCAACTCTTCGATCGTGTGGTCCACGGACCAAGATCCTCCCATAGAAGAGGGTCGCCAACCCATAGGCTCGGGTAGTGGCCCTGAGACCCGAACCCGGCACCATTCCCGATGCCCCAGGCAGCTACCAGTTCAAGGACGCAGACGGGCGCATCATCTACGTAGGCAAGGCCAAGAGCCTTCGCAACAGGCTCAACAGCTATTTCCAGGATCCCCGCAATCTGGCCACCCGCACCGCACAGATGGTGGCTACCGCACACAGCGTCGAGTGGATAGAGGTCGAGACCGAGGTAGACGCCTTGATGCTCGAGTACTCGCTGATCCAGCAACATCAGCCGCGGTTCAACGTCCGGTTGCGCGACGACAAGAGTTATCCGTTTCTGGCCGTGACCCTGCTGGACGATTGGCCGCGGGCGATGGTGATGCGCGGCAAACGCAAGCGCGGCAACCGCTACTTCGGCCCGTACGGCCACGCCTACGCCATTCGCGAGACGCTCGATCTGCTCTTGCGGACCTTTCCCATTCGCACCTGCAGCGACAACAAGCTGGCGAGGCACCAGCGGGCCGGTCGGCCCTGCCTGTTGTTCCACATCGAGAAGTGTGCGGGACCCTGCGTCGGCGAGGTCGAGCAGGCCGAATACGACGCCATGGTCCGCAATCTGATCCGCTTCCTCGAGGGCGACACCGACGAGGTCGTCGTGCAGCTCGAGGGGCGCATGCGCGACTGCGCCCAGAACCTGGAGTTCGAGCTGGCCGCCCGCTACCGGGACCGCCTCGCCAGCGTGCGCAAGGCCATCGAGCGCCAGCAGATGGTGGGGGCGCGCAGCGAGGACCTCGATGTCATCGGGATGGTCGACGACGAGCTCGAGGCCGCGGTGCAGGTGTTCTACGTCCGCAAGGGGCGGGTGATGGGCCGGCGTGGCTTCATCGTCGACAAGGCCGAGGACCTCAGTCGGGCGGAACTCGTCGCCCGCGTCCTCGAGCGCATCTACTTCGCGGACAACCCGCTCGGCCATCCCAAGCGCGTTCTCGTGCCGGAGCTGCCCGCCGACCAGGACCTGTACGAGGAGTGGCTCACCGAGTTGAGAGGCTCGAAGGTCGACGTCGCCATCCCACAGCGGGGCGACAAGCGGGCGCTGCACGAGACGGTCACCCAGAACGCTCAGGAGGCGTTCACCCGCCATCGCCTGCGCCGCACGAGCGACCACAACAGCCGCGCCCGGGCCCTCAACGAGCTCCAGGAGCACCTCGGGTTGCCGGAGGCCCCGTTGCGCATCGAGTGCT
>JAGQSP010000578.1 GCA_020439485.1 Acidimicrobiales bacterium
CTGGTCGAGATGACCCGCAAGCGCATCGGCGAGGGCCTGCTCGAGTCCGTCACTTCGGCCTGCGAACAGTGCGAGGGCAGGGGCATCGTCTTCCAAGACAACGCCCTGCCCAAGTAGGTTTGGCGATAATGCAGAATTTCTTCGTGCGCGCCCGGCGACGGTGCCGTTAGAATGGTCGGCCGTATGTATGCAGTAATCTCAGCCGGCGGACGGCAAGAAAAGGTCGAGGTCGGCCAGACCGTTCGCGTCGACCTGCTGGGCGCTTCCGAGGGCGACGATGTCGCCTTCGATCTCGTCATGTTGGCCGACGGCGACACCGTCTTGGCGACCCCCGATGAACTCGTGGGCGCTTCGGTGACGGGTCGGGTGCTCGGCGAGGTCAAGGGCCCGAAGATCAACGGGTTCACCTACAAGAACAAGACCAACAACCGTCGTCGGTTCGGCCATCGCCAGCGCTACACCGACGTCGAGATCACCTCCATAACGAAGGGCTGATCCAATGTCGAAGACGAAGGGCGGCGGCTCCACACGCAACGGGCGCGACTCCAAGGCCAAGCGTCTTGGCGTCAAGGTGTTCGACGGCCAGACGGTGACTGCGGGCAGCATCATCGTTCGCCAGCGCGGCACCCGTATCCACGCGGGTGACAATGTCGGCCGCGGCAACGACGACACCCTCTTCGCCACCTCCGATGGCGTCGTCAAGTTCGGATCTCGTCGGGGCCGCAAGCTCGTCGACGTTCTTCCGGCCTGAACCCAGGCTTTCTGACAAACTCAGAAACGGGCCCGCCGACGCCAGCGGCGGGCTGTTTCGCGCTCTGAGCCCCGCGACTCCCAGCCTGGGGCTCGTATCCTCGTTCACATGTCCGAATTCGTCGACCAGTGCCAGCTTCACTCACGTGCAGGCGATGGTGGAGCGGGCTGTGTTTCGTTCCGTCGTGAGGCCCACACGCCCAAGGGAGGGCCAGACGGTGGCGATGGCGGCGACGGCGGCGACGTTTGGTTGGTAGCCGATCGCAACGTCTCTTCTCTGTTGGCGTTTCGCGACTTCCCATTTCGTCGTGCCGACAACGGTGTTCACGGTCAGGGCAAACGTATGCACGGCCGGCGGGGTGCAGACCTCGAGGTGCCGGTGCCCGAGGGCACCACGGTCAAGTCGTTCGACGGTGAGGTCTTGGCCGACCTGACTCAGCAGGGCGACCGTTGGCTGGCCGCCGAAGGTGGCAAGGGCGGGCGTGGCAATGCGCGGTTCTTGTCGAACCGGCGCCGGGCGCCGAGCTTTGCCGAGCAGGGCGAGGTGGGTCAGGAGACCTGGTACAACCTCGAGCTGCGTCTGCTGGCCGATGTGGCCCTGGTGGGTTTCCCCAATGCCGGCAAGAGCACGCTCATCTCCGTGATCTCGGCCGCGCGACCCAAGATCGCCGACTATCCGTTCACCACGCTGGTGCCCAATCTGGGCGTCGTGCGCAGGTCGGGTCGCGAGATGGTCGTGGCCGACATCCCCGGCCTCATCGAGGGCGCGGCCGAGGGCAGGGGATTGGGGCACCAGTTCCTTCGTCACGTCGAACGGGCCAGGGTTCTGTTGATAATGGTCGATCTGGCCCCCGTCGACGGTCGCTCGCCCGAAGATCAGGAGCTGGCTTTGCTGACCGAGTTGGGCGCCTACAAGCCCGAGCTGCTGGCCCGGCCTCGGCTGACCATCGGCACCAAGGCCGACATGGTGCCAAACCTGGACGAGATCGGGTTCGACGGTCCGGTCATTTCGGCGGTGACCCACGATGGGGTCGATCGTCTGGTCGAACGCCTGCTGACAATGGTCACGGAGGCCCGTCAGGCCGAGCCGACATCGGGTGAGGGGTTCGTGGTTCACCGCCCGGCTCCCGAGGGTGTAGAGGTCGTTCGCATCGACGATCAGACCCTCGAGGTCCTGGGGCGCGACGCAAGGCGAGCGGTTGCGCTTTCGGATCTGACCGACATCGACGCGCTTGCGTACGCCCAGAATCGCCTGGCGCAGTTGGGGGTCTATCGTTCGTTGGCGCGCGCTGGTGCCAAGGACGGCGACACCGTCATCATCGGCGACTTTGCATTCGACTACGAATCAGACGTCTGAGGTCACCTTGAGAGTCGTCGTCAAGATCGGGACATCCTCGGTCACCGCACAGGCGGGCGAGGTCGACACGCTGGCAATAGACAAGCTGTGCGGCGACATGGTCAACGCTCGCCGTTCGGGCCACGAGGTGGTGTTGGTGACCAGCGGTGCTGTCACCGCCGGGTTGCAGGTTCTGGGCTTGGACAGGCCTTCCGACATGCGGACGCTGCAGGCCGTGTCTGCGGTGGGCCAGATAGAGCTGATGCGCGTTTATCGCGAGACGTTGGCCCGTCATGGCGTGGTGGCCGGTCAGGCCCTGGTGGTTCCGCTCGATTTCATGGTGCGCCAGCAGTACGTACACACCAGGGGCACCATCGGGCGGCTGCTCGAGATGGGCGTGCTGCCGATAATCAACGAGAACGATGCCATCGCCGACGACGAGCTTCGTTATGGCGACAACGACCGAATCGCCGCACTGGTCGCGAACCTGATGGACGCTGATCTGCTGGTGCTGTTGACCGACGCTCCGGGGCTTCTGACCGCCGATCCGAGGATCTCCAGCGACGCTTCGCTGATCGAGGAGATCTCGACGATCGACCGCGAGCTCGAACGTCTTGCCGGTGGTGCCGGCGCCAGGGGCAGCGGTGGTATGTCGTCGAAGCTGGCTGCGGCCAAGATGGCCTCGTGGTCTGGGGTGCGCACGGTGATCGCTGCGGCAAAGCGGCCGGGTGTGGTCATCGACGCCATCGATGGGCGGCCCGGTGTGGGCACCACCGTGCTGGCCCACGAGAGGCGGCTGGCCGCCCGGAAGCTGTGGATAGCGTTCGCGGTGAATCCCGAGGGCGAGATCGTGGTCGACGCCGGGGCTCGCGAAGCGCTGGTGGCCAAGGGCACTTCGCTGTTGCCAGCGGGTGTGCTCGAGGTCAGGGGAGAGTTCGGCCCCGATGCCGGGGTCGAGATTCTGGGGCCAGACGGCACGATGTTTGCCAAGGGTCTTGTCAGGGCCGATGCCAAGTCGTTGCGTTCGGTGGCCGGGTTGCGTACCAGGGACATGCCGGAGGGTCTGGTGCACGAAACCGTCCACCGAGATGATCTGGTCGTGCTCGCCGGTTAGTGGA
>JAGQSP010000056.1 GCA_020439485.1 Acidimicrobiales bacterium
CAATCGCCAGCAAGCTAGCTCTTGGATTCGCGCGCTGCTTTGGAGCGGGCCATCAGTGCCGCCAAACGATCGTTGCCACCCGCCGCGTCGCCAGCAGGCTCCTCGGCAGCTGCCGGTGCACTGTCGCCGCCGTCCTTGCCGGCCCTGGCCTTCTTCGAACGCGCCATGAGGGCCGCCAGGCGGTCGTTGCCACCAGCGGCATCGTCGCCCCCAGCCGCTTTGGCCGCCGGGGCCACAGCCTTCTTCGCCGCTGCCTCGGCCTCCTCGGCCCGGCGCTTTTCGCGGTCGACCTGGAACTGGGGCCAATCTGGCTCGCGAACCAGATCTGCGATGCCAACGGCTCCCAGCTCGGTGCCGTTGTCGAACACGACGCGGGTGCGGGGCCACGTGAGACCCACCGTTCGACCGGCAGTACCAGGAGTGCCCTCGGGCGCGCCGGGCAGGTCGGTGGTGACGATGACGCGGGTTCCCCGCTTGATCTGAGTATTGGCAGCTGCGGACATGGAACACGAGGCTAGCGTTTGTCGGCGTGCAGTTCGTTCTGGTCAGACACGCCCAGCCCGCTTGGGTCGATGGCGGCATCAACCGCGACGACCCCAGGCTCACCGATCTAGGGCGACGTCAGGCGCTGCTGACCGCAGCCTCACTGGCAGGAGAGACGTTCGACGAGGTATGGGTGTCGCCCGCCAGACGAGCCCGAGAGACCGCGGCACCGTTTCTGGAGCTCACCGGCATGCAGGCGGCGGTGCACGACTTCTTGCTCGAGATCCGCAACCCAGATTGGGAGGGCACCGATCACGACGCCCTCGAGATCTTCGCCGCCCACCGACGACGCCACCCAGAGGACCAGTGGGAAGGTCTCGACGGTGGAGAGGCGGTTTCAGACTTCCGTGACCGCGTCCACACCGGCCTGACCCACACGCTGGCCGCCATGGGCGTCGCACCCACGCCCGATCCGCTGCCGACCTGGCAGGTCGAAGAGCCGGGCAAACGCATAGTGGTCTTTGCCCACGCCGGCACGAACTCGATGGTGTTGTCGGCCCTGCTGGGCGTAGCCGCGGTGCCATGGGAGTGGGAACGCTTCGTTACCTGGCATGCCTCGATATCGACCGCGACGGCCATAGACATGGGCGACGACTACGCCTTCAGTTTGGTGAGGCTCTCCGAAACGAGGCATCTTCCTCCTGAGCTAGTCACCAGGTAGGAGATCTCGATGACCACCCGAATGCCCGCAATCTCGCTGGCCGCAGTAGCCGGGCGGCGTGCGGCCACCATCGAAGCGGCGGCCGAAGCCGAGCGCTTGGGCTTCAGCGGCATCTATGGGCCGTCGATGGGCGACTGCGTCGCGCTGTGCCAGGCGATCGCCATGGCCACAAACGAAATCTCCTTCGGCACCACCATTCACCCGATCTATCTGCGTCACCCCTCCGACCTGGCTTCGACCGCCGCCTTCATCCACGAGATCGGCGAGGGCCGCTTCAAGCTCGGCATCGGCGTTACCCACGGCCCGGTACACGACCGCTTGGGTGTCACACCGGGCAAGCCGCTGTCGGACACCCGCGGCTACGTCGCCGCCATGCGAAAGACCACCGCCTACGGCGACCTGCCGCCAATCGTGCTGGCAACCCTTCGCAACAAGATGCTCGACCTCGCAGTCGAGATCGGCGACGGCGCAGTCTGGGCCAACGCCAGCCTCAACCACTTCCCCACCTCGGTCGAACGCATCGGCGAAGACCGCCTGGCCGACGGCTTCTTCGTCGCGAACATGATTCCCACCGTCATAGACCCCGACCGCGAGGCTGGGGCGGCACGCAACCGGGCAACGCTGCAGGGTTATGTGCGCCTCCCGAACTATCGCAACTACTGGCGCGAGGCCGGATACGGCGACGAGATGGACGCCATAGAGACGGCGCTGGCCGCCCGCGACGACGAGGCCGTAACCGCAGCCATGTCCGATGCCTGGCTTTCGAGCGCCACGCTTTATGGATCTGCCCAACAGGTCCGCGATGGCGTCGAAGCGTGGTTCGATGCAGGGTGCTCGACTCCGATCCTGGTGCCGTCCAGCACCGGCGGAGGTCAGATGAAGGCAATCGCCGAGATGTTCGCTTGCTTCGGCGACGGCTGAAGAACCGCCCGACGTCGGCCGGTCGATAGTCTCGTTCGAGACGATCAGAGTCACCAGTCTCGTTCGAGACGATCGGAGTCAACATGGCAACCCCCGTCCACGAACTGGACCTGGCGTTCATCGATCTCGAGTCGCCCGGCGACCGCGACGAACTGCGTGCCGAGGTAGAGGCAGCGCGGTCCAAGCACTGGCTCGCCAAGGTTCCGATGGGATACATGGTGGTGCAGCACGAGTACGTCACCAAGGTTCTGCGCGAGCGTCGGTTCCACCAACTGTCGAGGCTGCTGGCCGAGATCAGGGGCCTCGACCCGAAGCTGATCCGCAACGAACGCACGTCGATCCTGTCGGCAGAAGGCGACGAACACCAGCGCCTGAGGCGACTGGTGAGCCCGGCGTTCACCCCCAAAGCCGCCGAACGGTTCCGGCCGTTCATGGCCCAGACCATCGAAGAACTGATCGACGCAGTGGTCGACCAGGGCCGCTGCGAGGCCGTGGCCGACATCTGCGAGCCCTATCCCATACCGATCATCTGCGCCCTCCTGGGCGCTCCTCGCGAAGACTGGCGTGATTTCTCCATCTGGGCCACCGATGTGTTGTCGATCTTCGACACCGACGCGAACGACAAGGCCGACCGCATCGTCGCCGCCCGCGACGCGCTCGACGCCTACGTCATCGACCTGATCGCCAAGCGGCGAGGCGACCAGCGCGACGACCTGCTGACCGATCTGATTGCAGCCGAGGAAGACGGTGACCGCCTCAGCGAGACCGAACTGATCACCATGGTCGAGGCCGTGCTGGTGGCCGGTGTCGACACCACCCGCAACCAGCTGGCATGTGCTCTGGCCCGCTTCGCCGAGTATCCCGATCAGTGGAAGGCCCTGGCCGACAACCCCGACCTGGTTCCCAACGCCGTAGAGGAGGTCATGCGCGACCTCGGGGCGGTTCGCGGAACCGGCAGGTACGCGTCCGAAGACATCGAACTGGAAGATGTGGCCTTCCCGCAGGGGACCATCCTGTTCCCCAGCTTCGTCGCGGCCAACACCGACCCGGCCGTATTCGAAGACCCGTACGCCTTCGACACCACACGCCCCCTGGCCGGGCCTCAAATGACCTTCGGAAGCGGCATACACCACTGCCTGGGGGCATCGCTGGCCCGCGCCGAGCTTCAGGAGGCTCTGCCCATCCTGGCCAGGCGCCTACCCAACCTGCGCCTCGACGGCCCTGTCGAGTGGAAGCCGCCCACCACGGCTATCTGGGGACCTTCCCGACTGCCGATCGCCTGGGGTCAGTAGACGTAGACGGCGATGCCCGCGTAGTGCATCGAGGCGGCCACCATCACGATCACGTGCCACACCTCGTGATAGCCGAATACCCTCGGCCACGGATCGGGGCGTCGCACCGCCAACAGAATCGCCCCGACGGTGAACAAGGCCCCGCCCGCCAGCAACAGGACCGTGAACGTCGGCGAGATCTCGCGCCAGATCGCCGGCATCGACAAAGCCGCCACACACCCCAAGACGATGTAGGTAGTGGTGATCGTCCCATAGGGCGGTTCCCACGGGATCCACAGCCCTGCTATCAGCACCAGAGCCAGGGCCCACACCACGACCAGAAGCCACGTGGCCCAGGGTCCGTCCAAGCCCACCACGGCAATCGGGGTGAACGTGCCCGCAATCATCAGATAGATCGCGGTCTTGTCGACCTGCATCATCTTGGGCGCCATCCGAGGTGACCAGTTGATGCGGTGGTACAAGGCGCTGGCACCAAACATCGCGGCCACACAAGCCGCATAGACCACCGCAGACGGCCAACTATTGGAAGCGGGCCCCACCACCAGCAACGCGCCCGCCGCGATCGAAACGAAGAACGACCATTTGTGGAACACCCCCCGCAACCGGGGTTTGTTGCCGCCCGCAAACACGTCTACCGACGTGTGCTGACCCGTCGGCCTAATCGCCGACTTGTCCCGACGTGCCGGCCTAATCGCCGACATAGCGCATGAGCACTTCTTGAGCGATGGTCGCCACATGGGTGCCATCGGACGAGAACAGGTTGCCGATGGCGAGCCCCCGACCACCGACCAAGCCGTGCGACTCGAACTCATACAAGTGGAACTCGTCGGCACGCGCCGGCCGATGAAACCACATCGCATGATCGAGGCTGGCGCCTATGAAGCGCTCGTCGTGCCTCTTCGAACGGTCGCGTTCGACCGGGTGAGACGAGTTGATCGACCCGAACTGCACCGTGTCGGACGTGAATGCCAGGCCACAGGTATGAAGCCCCGGATCGTCGCCCATCGGCGTGGTTATGCGGATCCAGCCAGACGACCGGCCGGCGCCATGGGGATACTGGTGATAGCGCCTCTCGAGCATGAACCCCCAGCCCTCGTCGTCGCCCAGGCCCTCGGGGCCCTCCAGGTCTGGCATGGATCGGGTCTGGCTGTCGGCCTGCTGCTCGGCGACCTGAAACGAGCACGAGATGTTCAAAATCGCACCGCCGCTTTGACGTGCCACCACCCTGCGGGTCACGAACGACCTGCCGTTGCGTATTCGGTCGACCTCGAATCGCACCGGCTCGTCCGACGTGCCACCCCTGATGAAATAGGCGTGCAACGAATGCGGCGCGTACCTGGGCTCGACGGTGTACATGGCCGCCCGCAGCGCCTGGGCCACCACCTGGCCGCCATACAACCGACCCCACGGATATACGGGGCTGATACCGACGAACACGTCGGGACCGTGCGGTTCCAGATCCATGAGCGTCGCAAAGTCGCGGGCGGCTTCGTGGTAAGCGGCATCGGTCACGCCGAACGACGCTAGCGTGTCGCAACCATGAGCCAACCACGCGTCGTAACCACGAAGCTCCGCGGCAGACGTCTCATCAAAGAGCCACTGCTCGCAAAGGGCACCGCATTCACCCCCGAAGAGCGCGAAGCGCTGCTGGTACAGGGCCACGTACCAGCCACCTACGAAACGCTCGACGATCACATCCGGCGAATCGACTACGAGTACGACCACATCGAGGGCGACGACCTGGCCCGACACGTGTACCTGCGGGCCCTCCAGGACCGTAATGAGATCCTGTTCTACGCCTTCCTGCAGAGCCGCCTGAAGGAACTGATGCCAATCGTTTATACGCCCACGGTGGGGGCGGCATGCCAGCAGTTCTCGCGCCTCTACCGAGTACCCAGGGGCATGTACCTGTGCTACCGCGATCGCAACCGGATGCACGAGCAGCTGGCGTCGATCGAGCGCGACATCGACGTCATCGTGGTGACCGACGGCGAGCGCATCCTCGGGCTGGGCGACCAGGGCGTCGGCGGCATGGGTATACCCATCGGCAAGCTCGCTCTGTACACCGGTGTGGGCGGCATCCCGCCCGAGCGGACACTCTCGGTTCTGCTCGATGTGGGCACCAACAACCAGGAACTGCTCGACGACCCCCTGTATCTCGGATGGCGAGAGCGGCGCGTCACCGGCGACGACTACGAGAGCTACATCGAGACCTTCGTCGAGGCCGTCAAGCGCCGCTTCCCCAACGCCTTGTTGCAGTGGGAAGACTTCGCTCAGCACAACGCCAGCCCAATACTCGAGAAGTACCGCGACAAGCTGCTGACCTTCAACGACGACATCCAGGGCACAGCAGCGGTGGCCTACGCTGCCATCAAGGGGGCCACCCGCGCTGCGGGGGTCGAGGTCTGCGACCAGCGCTACCTGATCGTCGGAGCCGGATCGGCCGGTACGGGCATCGCTGCGATGTTGTCCGATGCCATGCGCCGCGACGGCATAGACAACCCGACCGCTCAGATCTTCTTGACCAACAGCAAGGGGCTGGTGCACGACAAGAGCGACCCACTGGCACCTCACCAGGTGCCGTTCGCCCACCCCTATGACGAGGTGGCCGACTGGGCCGACGACGATGGCCGCATCCCGCTGGAGAAGGTGTTCGCCGAGGTTCAACCCACCGTGCTGGTGGGTGTCAGCGGCCAGCCGGACATGTTCACCGAGGAGATGATCAGGGCCATGGCCACGTGGACCGACCGGCCCATCATCCTTCCGTTGTCGAATCCCACCAGCAAGTCAGAGGCCAAGCCCGCAGACCTCGTCGAATGGACCGACGGACGGGCCCTGGTCGCCACCGGGTCGCCGTTCGATCCTGTGGTGCACGGTGGCGTCACCCATCACATCGCCCAGGCCAACAACGTCTATGTCTTCCCTGGTGTGGGCCTGGGTGCGGTGTCGATCGGCGCCAAGGCGATCACCGACGGCATGCTCATCGCCGCGGCCGACGCTGTAGCCGCCGCAGCACCCTCGCCCGAGGTTGCTGGGGCACCCGTGCTGCCCGATATCCAACAGGTACCCAACGTCAGCCGCTCGATAGCGGCAGCCGTCGCCCGCCAGGCCGTTGCGGAAGGCGTGGCTCCGGCGTTCGACGCCACCGAGATAGACAACCGCATCGAGTCATACTGGTGGGAGCCGATCTACCCACAGATAATCGCCATATGACATCGAGCCCGGTCGACGAGCCACCGTTCACCCCGCCAGGGCGGGGTATCTATGCCAACCGCACACTGAACGTCCGCTCGCTGCGCGCAGTGGGCTTCGATATGGACTACACGCTGATCCACTATCGGGTCGACGAGTGGGAGCGGGCGGCCTTCACGCACGCACTCGAGTGGCTCGCCGGGCAGGGTTGGCCCGTAGACGATCTGCAGTTCGACCCCGACGCCTACACGCTGGGGCTGACGTTCGACCTCGACCTGGGCAACCTGGTCAAGGCCACCAGGTTCGGCCACGTCGTGAAGGCCCAACACGGCACGCGGGCCCTGGGTTTCGACGAGCAGCGCACGGCCTATGCCGAAACTGTCATCGACCTGGCCGAAGAACGCTTCGAGTTCATGAACACGCTGTTCGAGCTGTCGCGCGCCGCTCTGTGGTGTCAGCTGATCGATGTTCACGACGCCGGGCGGCTTCCGGGTGTGGTCAGCTACGCCGACCTGTGGCGCCAGATAGATCGGGCCCTGTCGTCGGCACACCAGGGCGGCCGCCTCAAGGCCGAGATCGTCAACGAACCCGACCGGTTCGTGGTGCCCGACCCCGAGCTCGTCGAGACCTTGCGCGACATGCGTGAGGCGGGCAAGCAGCTGCTGCTGATAACCAACTCCGACTGGGAATACACCCGCCAGATGATGGCCTACGCCGTCGACCCATTCGTCGACGAGGGCTCGTGGCGCGACCTGTTCGACATCGTCATCGTGTCGGCCAACAAGCCGTCGTTCTTCGAAGGCACGCCACCCATCTATCGGGTGGTCGACGAGGCCGAGTCACTGTTGCGCCCACACTTCGGTCCGCTCGAGCCCGGCCACGTGTACTTCGGTGGCAACGCCAGGCTGGTCGAGCAGAGCCTCGGTCACGCCGCCGCCCAGATGCTGTATGTCGGAGACCATCTGTTCGGTGATGTGCACGTCACCAAGGACATCCTCAGGTGGCGGACGGCGCTGATTGCCCGCGAGATCGAGGGCGAGGTAGAGGCGGCCAACGCGTTCGCCCCCGACGAAGCAGAGTTGGCGATGCTGATGGACGAAAAGACCGAGCTCGAGCGCCGCATCGCACGAATGCGGCTGCAGCGTCGCAAGGCGCGCTCCGATAGGGCCCGAGCCGCCGAGATCCAAAGCGAAATCGACGATCAGGTCGAGGCCGCAGCAACACTCGACGCCCGGATCGGGCCCCTGGCCCAGGCCGCGGCCGAGTTGGGCAACCCCGCCTGGGGACCGTTGATGCGAAGCGGCATAGACAAGAGCCTCTTCGCCCGCCAGGTCGAGCGCTACGCAGACGTGTACACGTCGCGGGTCTCGAACTTCGGCTACGAAACGCCTTACGCGTACATCAGGGCGGCGCGGGGCTCACTGCCCCACGACCACCGCTGAAGCTGTACCGCCCGAAGCGTCAGGCCACCGGAGCCACCCCCACTATCGGAGCGGGGATGTTCACCCCTCCGAGAGATCCGAGGAACTCGAGCGAGCTGAAGTTGAAGATGCCTCCATCGCCGGCGACCATCAAATAGCCGTCGCCATAAGGAACCAGCCCGTTTACGGGCGAAACCAGCTGGGTGCCCGGTGGCAGAACGCCTGGCAGCGAGCCCACGAAGGCGGCGTCGAAAGCAAATACGCCACCATCGCCTGCTACCAGCCAGTAGCCCCTGCCGTCAGGATCCGCGACCAGCCCGTTGACGGGCGAATCGAGCGGCCCGCTGACGACCTGGGGCACCGACCCGGCGAACTCGGCGTTTCCGAAGGCGAAGATGCCGCCGTCGCTTCCGACCATGTAGTAGCCAGAGCCATCCGGAAGAGCCGAGCTGTCGACGATGGGTCCGACCAGCACCTCGGCCAGGCCCATCTCGACGAGGTCGCCGTGGTGCTTTGCGGTACCAAAGGCGATGACGCGTCCGACCGTGGTGAATACGAAGTAGCCGTTGCCGCCCGGCATCGGAGCCATCGTGGCCGGCTTCTCCCCCGGGATGAACCCGCTGGTGTCGACGTTTCCGTGGTGGGGCGCACCGCCGAGGGCGTGAACGGTTCCGTTCTCCTCGAGGATCCACAGGCCCGCACCCGAGGGGTTCTCGAGGATCTTCACCGCCGGTCCGGTGACCGGCGCCTTCGAACCCGTGGGTACGATCAGCTCGCCGTCGCCGAATGCATAGACACGGCCCTGGGCATCGAGCATCCAGTAGCCGACCCGAGCTCCCTCGACCACCACCGAAACGGTGTCGGAGGCGGTTCCGAGGCCATCGTCTGCTGTGAGTTCGAGCACATAGGTGCCCGGCGCACTGAAGGTTGCTGTCGTGATGGCCGCCGACGGATTGGCGAAACTGACGGTGCCGGGACCCGACTGACGGCTCCAGGTGATGGTGACACCCGGCGTCAGCGCATCGTCGGTCACCGTGCCCGAGAGCGATGCCGCCGAGCCCATCGTGATGGTCGACCCCGCTCCGGCGTCGACGACCGGCGCAAGGTTGATGTCGTAGGTTCTCGTTGCAACGGGGCTGGGATCGGCTCCGTCTCGCATCGCGATCGCATTCACCACGACCTGGGTGCCAGAGATGCTGAACGGACCGGTGTACCTGTTGCTGGTCGCCGTCGGCGTGGTGCCATCGGTCGTGTAGAAGATCGTGGCACCGGCTTCGGCCGACGTCAGCGAGATGGTGTCACCGAAGTGAATGACAGACTCGGCAGGCGAAATCGTCGGCGCGGCAGCATCGACCGGACCGGCCGGGGTCACGACGACGTCGCCGAACACGGCATCGACCTCGTGGGCGACCAAGGCCAGCGAACCGCCCGTCGGGTCCTGGGCGTCACCCGCCGCCGTCCACGAGACGTCCCAGCCGGCGGGCTCGGGCTGATCCGAGCGCCACATCTTGAAGCGGTAGGTCGCCGGTGTGGTGCCGTCTACCCGGGCTCGCATCGTGTACTCGACGCCCAGCGACAGCGGAGCATCGAGATCGGTGCGCACCAGCGACGCGTCCTCGTCGAGCAGTTGGATCTGATCGTCCTGGGCCCCCGCCGGGTCGCGCCACAGTGCGAAGGCACCGAACGGAGTGGGGCTGGCGCCGTCGGCCTTGAACCCGACCAAGGGCTGCGACCCTGGATCGACGCTGTCGTTGTGGCCGTTCCAGCGCATGATGATGCCGACGCCAGGCCCGTTCGACGGTGAGTCGTCGGCGCCCGGAGCGATCGAGTTGACCATGAACGGGACCGTCACCTCGTACTGCTCCCAGGTGACATCGCCCACGGCCACGATGCGGTCGTAGCCGTCGTCGACGTTGGTTATGGCCAAGCCTCCGCTGGCCTTGGCCCAATATCCGTCAACAGGCTGCACGGCGTCTGTGACGCTGGCGACCTCAGACCAGTCGACAACCCACGGCAGAGCCCACTCGACCCCGGGTGTCCAATTGACGATGACTACATGGGACGTGCTGTCGCCTGTGGCGTCCACTGCGGTGAACTCGACGGTGTTCTCGCCTGGCACCAGGTCGGCAACCAACAGGTCGGCGTTGAAGTCGCCGGCGCCGTGCAGTCGACGGCCATCTGCGCCGAGCTGCATTGCAACCGGGGCGCCACCGTTCAGCCGGTACGACAGTGTGCTGACACCCTGGGGGTCGCTGACGCGGCCCAGGACGTTCACCCAACGCTGCGCCAAGCCAAGCTGGCCGAAGTCCTGTTCGTCGCCGAACCACACGTCGAAGACGGTTCCGCCTTCTCCTGGGGCAAGGGTGGTTCCCTGCACCGACGACTGTGATGTGTTGCCATTGAAGTCTTCAGCCTCGATGGCGAACGAGTAGGTGGTCTCCGGCGACAATCCCGACACCAGCACCTCGTGCTCGTAGGCCAACACGTCGGAGGTACGCGTCTCGGCGACGGCTCCGATCGTGTAGCCGACAACACCGGTCGAGGGTTCGTTCGTTGCCCACCTGACGGTGACAGACGTCGACCCGGCGATGACCTCGGCGTTGGAGATGACGGCCGGAGTGGTGTCCGACTCGGTCTCGGCAGGCGCCGGAACCGGCTGAACGAAGTCGACTACGGCGTGATAGGCCGGGGCGCTTGCACCCGAGACAGCGTTGCCGCCGAAGGGGCCGAACTCGGTGACCGCCAGTGAATCGGTGAACGACCCGACGCTGTTCCACGACGAACCGT
The DNA here is from genome assembly GCA_020439485.1 of Acidimicrobiales bacterium. GTDB lineage: Bacteria > Actinomycetota > Acidimicrobiia > Acidimicrobiales > Poriferisodalaceae > JAAETH01. Next base: position 10,818 of record JAGQSP010000056.1, read on the forward strand.
CGGCAGAGGTGTACATCGTGTAGGTATTGCCGACCCGCTGAACCCTTATGTGGCCGGCCTGGTCTGGCGACACCGACTTGCTGAGCTTGGTCGAACCGCTGCCACCAGCGACTCGTCCGGCGAAGGCCACCAGGTTCGTTCCGTTGTGGTGAACGTTGAAGCGAAGGAAGGCTCCTGGCCCCGCCACTACCACGCCCTGCATCTGATAGGCCGCAGAAGGTGTCGATTCGAAGGCGGCATGGATGTCGAAATCGGTGTTGCTGAGGGCCTGACGAAGCGTCGGAGCCCGGTTTCCGGCAGTCCACGGCTCGTGGCTCACGGCCGATTCGGGCACCGACAGGATCGCCTGCTCGCCCGTGTACACGAACCTCGAGTCGCCGATCGAGTCGACCTGGTCCCACAGCGCACCCGAGGCCACCGGATCGCTGAAGTCATCGCCCTGGAACGCATCCTCGACCACGGTCAGCGTTGCCACCTGGCTGGTCAACGTGTCGGCGCCGTCGGTGACGCGCACCCGATAGTCCTGCGACGCACCGGCGCCGAAGTCGGCGACGAAGGTATAGGTGGGCTGATCGGCACCTGCGATGTCGACCCCGTCGAGTGTCCACTGGTACGAGACCGCAGCCAGCGACGACGTGTCGACCGAAAGGGTCACCTGTTGGCCGTCGAGTGCGGTCTGAGACTGCGGCTGCTGGTAGATCCGCAGCTCGCCGGCACGCTTGACGATCAGCATGGGCCCGGGCTCTTCTATGTGCTGGCCATAGTCGTAGGGCTCGGTTTGATACCCGTAGGTGATCTCGTTTGTCCCAGCGGCCAGATCGCCCAGGTCCACATCGATCACCGACAGGTCCCAGACGTCGTCGTTGGCCGGGTTGCCGTTGTTGATGAAGTTGAACGCCGAGGTGGGTGTTCCGCCATTCCAGCTGATCGAGGGGCTGCCCCAGTACAGACCCATCATCTGGACGCTCTGCCAGTCTGACAAGTCCGAAGGCAGGTCCATCGACCGGGTGCCCGAGTCGGGCCTGGTTCCGTCGAGGTGAAGCGCGAAGTCGGTGAAGTCGGGGTCGCGGAAGTACTCGACCAGATAGCTGGAGCGAGAAATCTCGAAGCTGCCGGACACGCCGCCGATGGCGTCGGTTATGTCGAGGCGCCCACCGCTGCGGGCCTTCACTGCGCGAGCCTTGATCTTCACTCCGCTCTGGGACGCGATGAGGCTGGTGTCCCAGGTGACCGAATAGTTGTCGTCGCCGTCGTTGAGGTCTGTGCCGATGTGGCCGATCGTTCCGCCCTCGGGCGGAATGGTGTAGCCGGTAGACGGCTTGCCTCCCGGATTGAAGTTCATGCGGGTGAAGGCGTGCCAGTCGGTGGTCTGACCGTCGTTGTCTTCGTCGTAGCCGTCGTAGTAGGCGATGAACTCGACACGGTCGGCGCCGGGCACAGTAGCGGTGATGGTGACCTGCTCGGTTCCGGTGACGTCGAGAACACCGCCGGCGGCCGCGGACACACCGCCCACCGAGTTGAGGCTCCCGCCCGATGGGAAGGTGCCACCCACGCCGTACAGACGAAATGCCATGTCGTGGATGTGGTATTTCGAATTGTTGACGCTGAAAGTGACGGTGTTGGCGCCCGCCTGGAGTTCGGTGACGGGAACGTCGAGCACCACCGGCGTGCGGCTGTTGTCATAGCCGGCGTTTACCGTTCGGGTCGGGCCGCCATTGATGCTGTAGCGAACGATGTGGTCGACGCGGCCCACCCATACGTCCAAGAACAGTTCGGCCTTGGTCGCGGTGCCGACATCGGCCGGAAGGGTCACCGTCAGGGTCTTCGGGCAGCCCTTGACCGGCTCGAGATACCACGAGTTGTTGGCAGCCGTGTTGGTGCATGTCGTCTCGTCGGCAATACCGCCCGTGTATTCGCTGTGCGGCGCCCAGATCTCGGCATACGAGCCCGGCGTGGCCTGCTCGAACACGCCGGCGTCTGCAGGTGGTTCGTCTCGCCCCAGCTGAGTCACCACGACGGCAAGTGCGAGCAAAATGGCAAGTGATCGCTTACCAGAGAGCTTCTTCATCTTCTAACCCATCCTCTAACCACTGTGCGTGGCCATTTGCCCACTCTACGCAAGTTCATATCGGCGCAGCAATGCCTTTGTGGAGGACTTCGCCGAGTTCTCGCTATCAGGAACGCTCGGCTGGGCTGGCGATAACGGACCGGTTTCAGGCGAGCCAGTCGGTGATATCGACGAGACCCGACTCGTTCAGACGCGCCAAGTCATCGCGAAGAAGCTCACGAACACGACCGACCCGATCGGGGGTCTTGTCGGGCTTGACTATCGGGCGCTCGGCCAGCGAGGTGTTGATCCGGCGCAGCAACGAACGCGAACGCGGAATCCGACGAGCGAGTGCCGAAGGTCGGGTCTTCGAAGACGACTCGTTGCGGCCGCTCGTGACCGGCTCGCCGAGAGTTGGGTCGAGCCCGAGCGACTGCAGCAAGGCCCCCAGGACACCAGCCGGATCGCGGACCACGTCGTCGAACCTCAGAACCGACACGAAGCCGGCCCGCTCGAGGAACGGCTCGAGTTGCCACATATAGCGCGTGGCCGCGATGTACTCGTTGTCGGCGTCGTCGAGCACCTGGTCGAAACCGCGGGCCTCGCGCCCGGCCGCAACGGAATGGATGTAGTGACTGACAACGCGGTCGTAGGGCTCGCGCACCACGTACACGATCGAAGCCGAGCGGTTGTCGGCGAACATACGGTTCGCCACATCGGGCCACAGGTGGCGCTTCGAGTAGTTGGGTGAGCAGTCGAAACGCACGGTGCCGGCGGGTTCGAACTGCTGTTCGTACCAGTCGAACCCTTTGGCCCAAAGACGATCGTCGTTGTAGAAGTTGACTTCCTTGCCGGCCGACTGCCTGATCTGGGGATGCGGCGCCAACCACGAGTACACGGTCGTCGTGGCCGACTTCATTGCTCCGATGACTACAAGATCGTCCACTGGGCCTCCGGACGGGGCTGCGTCGGCACGCTCAAATGCCGCCGTCAATCGCCGATAGCGCGAGGTAACGACTGTACGGTAAACCCCTGCGCGACCGACGCAGGCCGCGGACGCTCCCAATGCAACCATCACCCGACTGCGAGCAGATGACACCAACCCGGCCCGAAGGCACCATCGTCTGCGCCGACGCACCGCTGGCGCTGCTGCTCGCCGAGCGGATATCGGCGAGGACCTCTTGGCCCATCGCCGTTGCGACCCGCCAAAGCCCCGAGCAGCGGGGATCTGCGACCGGTGGCGCAAAGAACTGGGTCCGCCACCATGTGTCCAAAGGGCCGTCCGGAATCGCGCGGGCGCTCAACACGGTGTGGGGGCGGCGGGCTGGCGTGTATGCACGCATCCGTCGACCACAGCCGGTGGTGAGCGCCGACTCGAGGCAACGAATCCAATCGATCCAACGGATTGGGATGCCACCGGCGACCGAGGGCTGGACTGTGCTCGTCGGAGTCGATGCGGCTCCGCTATCGCAACACACCATGCGTGTCGGCTACGCGTCGGCCACCTCGATCAGATCGCCGATACCCGCCGCGCTGTACCACCGCGATCTCTCGAGGGTCGCAGTTGTCGTTTCTCTGTCGACACCCGAGGGCTTCACCACCCTGAAGACCAACCCCCCGCTGGTGTCGGACGATTCGCCCGCTGCCGTACACGACCGCTTGGCCGAGGCCGGTGCAGAACTGGTTGCCGGCTGCGCCTCGGCCGACCCGCAGGTGCTGATCGCCAAGCACACCAACGTGCCGTCGCCCGCCTCGCGCCTGGTGCCAAGGCAGGTACACACCGGTCGCCGTTGGAGCGACCTGGTCAGAGAGTCGACGAGGTTCTGAAGTGCTGCCCAACGCCTGGTATGTCCTGTGCTACCACGATGTCGGATGGTCGGAACACCCGATGCTTCGCGGCCTGGGGCTGACACACCCAACCGACGTCTTCGGTTCGCATGTCGCTGCTGTGGCCGACCAGGCAGAGCTGCTCGGATGGCGAGAGGCACTCGATGCGTTCCAGGCGGGACGTCTCTCGGGGCCCGTCGTGACGTTCAGCTTCGATGACGGATATCAAGGCGTCGGCAGGTATGCCGCACCGATCCTGAGCGAGGCAGGTACGACCGGCCTGGCGGCAATCAACCCGCCGTTCACCGACGGTGAGACGACCTTTTGGCGGTCGCAGCTGTGCTGGCTTGCCTCCAACGGTCATGTCGAACTCGTCGCCGCCGAGCTGGGCGTCAGCCCCGACCGCGTGCGAGACCAGACGATGGACCGGTTCGATCTCGAATCGGTCGCCCGGATCGATGAGATGTACCGAAGGCTCAGCGACGGTCACCCCGTGGTGAACCACAACCGTCTGTACATGAGCTGGGACGAAATCGTCGAACTGCAACGCGAGGGCTGGGAGATCGCCAACCACAGCTCGGACCACTATCCCCTGCTGGAGGCCTCAGGCCTGGATCAGACGGCCGAACAGTTCGAACGGGCCGAGGTGCGCCTGCGCGAGAAGCTCGGCGCCGAAACAACCGTTTGGGTGGCTCCCTTCGATCGGTCTGGGCGGCGTGCGCCAGACGCGGTCGAGTGGTTCGGCTCGGCTGCGGGCTCCAGACACATCGTGTTGGTGGGAGACGAGGCCAACCAACCATCGTCGGCAACGACTCCGGAGCAACGGTCGACCCTCACCATTTCTCGTATCAACCCGCCGCTGGCCGGCGCCAACAGCCTGCTGGAGTCGATGGCCAGAGCCGCTCTCAAATCCAAGGAAATCGCCTGACCATGAAGCTCGGAGTCACGGTTGCGACCTACCGCCGACCCAAGGGCCTCGACCGTTTGTTGTCGAGCATCGCGGAGGCCGAAGTACCAAAGGGCGCCGAGCTGTTGGTGGTGGTGGTCGACAACGACCCCGAGGGTTCGTCTCGCGACATCGTCGATCAATATGCCTCGCTGCTCGAAACCCACTATGAGATCGAACCAGAGCGCGGCATTCCGTTCGTGCGAAATCGAGGCGTCCGTGCCGCCCTCGACCTGGGAGCGACCCACATCCTGTTCGTCGACGACGACGAGAGGGTCGACGAACAGTGGCTGGTCGGGATCGCCTCGGCGCGCGCTCGCCTGGATGCACCGATAATCGCCGGCACGATCATCTCTGAATTCGAGGAAGATCCACCTCGGTGGGCCATCGACAGTGGAGCGTTCCAGAGGCGAATCCGCGAAGACGGTGCCAGCATCGACTTCGCCACGACCGCCAACTCGATGGTCGATGCCGAGCTGCTGGCGGGCCGGCCGGGGCCGTTCGACACGAGGCTCAGGTATTCGGGTGGCAGCGACCTGCAACTGTTCGCAGAGCTGCACAACGAGGGCCACCAGATCCGCTGCACCACGGCCGCCACGACCTACGAGCTCTACCCGCAGTCGAGGGTCACCAAGGAGTGGCTGCTAAAGCGCCAGCGTCGCCGCGGAACCAACCGCAGCACCACGCTGCGCCTCACCGGCGGTGGGCCATCGAGGTACGCCAAGCGCATCGTCGCCGGCTGCTACGAGATGCTGGCCGGTCTGGCGCAAACCGCCCGGGGATGGGTCGGCCGAGACGAGGTCGGTCGGCTCAAGGGTCGAATGAGATTCATGTATGGGGTGGGCATGCTGGCCGGGCTGTTCGGCGCGCGGGTCGACGAGTATCGAACCCACCACGGTTCCTGAACCGGCGCCGCCGTCAGATCACGAGTTGGCGTACTCGAACGGACCCTCTTCGGGTAGCCGCAACCCCGACTGCGACCCTTCGAGGCGTTCTTGACGGGCCTCGTCCACCTTCATGTAGCGCCAGCCCGACAGTATGAGCCCGCTCAACAGGCCAACGGCGAGGCTCATGCGGCTGGCTTCCAGCATCGAGCTGACGCCGCCACGGCTGAGTATTGCGGTCATGCCCAACATGCAAGCCAGCGACATGACGGCGACCGTGTCGTTGCGGCACCTGAACCACACCAACAGCGCGGCTACAACCGTCGCCACCAGGGACCCGAGGAACAACAAGACACCTGCGCCTCCCGACCGCATCGAGATGTCGAAGATGATGTTGTGAAACGTCGCCTTGCCCGAAGGCTGGGGCCAAGACCGCTCGATGGTGCCCTTGACCCCCACGCCATAGCCCCACACAGGCGATTCGTAGAACTTCTCGACCGCTTCGTCCCACAGCTGGTAGCGCTCGTTCGTGGTGGTCTGCTGCGAGTCGGACAGCACGGCGTCCTCGAACTGGGCAACCACTGCGGGGCTCTGCCCGCCCGACAAGAAGATCGAGGCCGCGCCCAGTGTGACCAAGGCCGAGCCCACAATGGCTATGTCGAGCGCCTTCAGACCCACCCGGCGCCTCCAGGTGGAGGTCAGCGAGAATCCCACCACCAGCAGCACCAAGGTCAGTGCAGCAAGGTACGGACCGGCCTGAACCGCAACAAAGGGAGTCATGAACACCGCAGCCCCAGGGATGAGGACCGACGGGCGCCGCCGCTGGTTCAGAACCTCTGCTGCCAAAGTGAACATGCCCAACACGGGCAGGACGGTGCGAGCGTCACCGCCCAATATCCCGAGCTGTTTCACCGCGAACACGGGCACATTCAGAGACAACGGCGTGAGCGTCAGGTGGGCCACTGCGATGACGACGGCGATCCAACCGAAGAACCGTCCGAACCGGGCGATCGACTCGGGTGCAAAGATCTTCGAGGCATCCACGCCCGCGGCGACGAACATGGCGCCCGCCAGCGACACGATCGATCGCGACTGGAAGATCACATCAGACATCGGATTGCCCCAGGCGATGCCGGTGACGACCGCAACCGAGTACCAGGCGTAGAACGACGCCCACAGCATCGCCGGGACGCCTATCCAGTGCGGAAGGGGTCTAGCCAGGATGCGCGCCAGCACTGCGACCGGGATGATGAAGTCGCCTGGTCGCAGATCTACACCGACGGGCACCCGGAACAAGCCGACCGGCTGGCCTGCCTCGTTGGGCGCCGCCAGCAGTTCGAAGATGAGAATGATCGCAAGCAGACGAACCGCTGTCTCGGGTTTGCCGCTGCGCTCGAGCTTCAGAAAAAGCGCCAGGCTGACGCCGAGGCCGATTAGCGCAGCGGCCAAAACCAGAGGGGTAAGGCTCTCAGGCACCGGTGGTCAGGCCCGCGCCGCTCTGGTTGAAGTTGTAGTAGCCGTGCGAGCGGGCCCACCAGCGCCTGCGAACCCGGTTGATCACCACGCCGAGCAAGATGGCGCCGTGCTCGCGCAGCTCGGCAACCGCTGCCGCCAACTCGGGGAGGTTCACCGAGGCCGCGTCGACGACCAGGATCACGTGACCGGCATGAGCGATGACCTGGCGGGTTTCGGCCACCATCTCGAGCGGTGGCGCATCGACCACGACAACGTCTGCATTCTGGCGTGCCGCGGCTATGGCCTTGGGCAGGTTGACGGCCACAACGTCGGCGGGAGAGCGGTCGGGAAGACCGGCGGGCAGCAGTCTGAGTCCGCGTGCGCTGGTGGGGCGCAGCAGCTCGCTGATGTCCTTGGATCCCATGTCGGCCAGGCCTCGGCCCATGGCGGTGGCGAGGCGATG
>JAGQSP010000057.1 GCA_020439485.1 Acidimicrobiales bacterium
CGACCGCCAACGAGCGCGACCCGTATGTGTCGAGACCCAGCGGGCTGATCGATGTGTCGGAGTGCAACACGTGAACGTCGGCCGGGTCGATGCCCATCTTGTCTGCGACCAGCATCGACCACGAGGTCTCGTGTCCCTGGCCGTGCGGAGTTGAGCCCGACACGACCTCGACCTTGCCGGTTGGCAGCATGCGCACAGTGGCATGCTCCCAACCGCCTGCTGCGTAGTTGAGACCACCGAGTGCCCGGCTGGGAGCCAGACCGCAGATCTCGACATAGGTGCACATGCCGATGCCGAGCTGCTTGGTGTCGCCTGCTTCGCGACGGCGGGCCTGCTCTTCACGCAGCTGGGTGATCTGCGCCAACTCGAGAGCCCGTTCGAGGTTGGGACCGTAGTGGCCAGAGTCGAAGACCAGGCCAGAGGGGCACTCCCAGTTCTCGAAGAACTCGCCGCCGCCGGCGAAGTTGCGCCTGCGGATCTCGTCTGGCGAGATTCCCACCTCGGCCGCCAACATGTCCATGCCGCGCTCGATGGCGTAGCTGGCCTCGGGCCTGCCCGCCCCGCGGTAGGCGTCGGTTGGTGTGAGGTTGGTGAAGTAGCCATCGCACACGAAGCTGAAGTTCGGGCACGCGTACACACCGGTGTAAAGGAACGAGCCCAGCAGCGGGGTGCCGGGCGTGATGAGCTGCATGTAGGCGCCCATGTCGGCCTCGATGTGCACCTTGACCGCGGTGAGCTTGCCGTCGGCGTCGGAGCCGATCTCGATGTGCTGAACCTGGCCGCGACCCTGCGTGGTCGACAGTGCTGCCTCGCTGCGGCTCTCGGTCCAACGCACCGGACGCTTCAATCGGTTGGCCAAGGCGACGGCCAGTATCTCGTCGGCGTTGATGTTGAGCTTGGCGCCGAACCCGCCGCCCACCGATGGGGCCACGATGCGAACGTTGTGCTCGGGTATGCCGGTGGTTGCGGCCACCATCACCTTCAAGATGTGTGGCACCTGGGTCGCCGAGTACAACGTGATGTCGCCGCCATAGGGTGACGGCACGGCCAACACACCGCGCGGCTCCATGGCCGAGGGGATCAGACGCTGTTGGACGAAGCGAGCCGACACCCGGTGGGCCGACGCGTCGAGAGCGGCCTGGGTGGCGTCTGGGTCGGGGTCGAGAGCCCACGTGTATGCCTTGTTGGTGCCCAAATCTGGGTGGGCCAGGGCCTCGCCGGCCACGGCTGCCTCGACGGTGGCCACGGCGGGCAACTCGTCGTATTCGACCACCACGTGTTCGACCGCATCGGCCGCGGCGTAGCGAGAGTTGGCCAGCACCACGGCGACGATGTCGCCTACATAGCGGGCGTTCTCGATCGCCACCGGGAAGTGCGGCGGGTTCAACATGTCGGCGGTGACAGGCCATGCACACGGCAGCGGAGCCAGCCAATAACCCTCCGACAGATCGGCGCCGGTGTATGCACCGACCACACCGGGCTGTTCCAGTGCGCCGCTGACATCGATGGACGCTATGCGGGCGTTGGCCACCGTCGATCGCACCATGCCCATCCACAGCTCGCCAGGGGCGTGGATGTCGTCGACGTATTTGGCCTCGCCTGTCAACAGCTTGGGATCTTCCTTGCGGAGCATCCGCGTTCCCATTACCGCCATGTCAGCTCCCCTCAGCTGCGGCCAGAACGGCCTTCACGATGTTGTGGTAGCCGGTGCAGCGACA
>JAGQSP010000579.1 GCA_020439485.1 Acidimicrobiales bacterium
GCCGCACTCGGCCAGCACCGGCATGCGGCGTGCCGCTCTTTCGAACACGGGTCCGACGTGTTCCCAGTCCTCTGGAAGGGTTCCGAACGAGAAGTCCCTGGGCACACCTTCCAGAGACCACACCTTGCCTCGCGGTTCGAAGAACCCGGCCATGATCTTGCCGGTCTCCTCCTTGAAATAGGTGAAGCCACCCGGGTCGCGCAAGGTCGGCATACCGGGGTACACACCCTCGAGCGGCTCTGTCACCACATAGAAGTGCTCGCAGGCCTGCAGCGGCACGTTGACGCCGATCTTGGCTGCGAGGTGCCTGGTCCACATGCCGGTGGCCAACACGACGGTCTCGGCCTCAACCTCGCCCCGCTCGGTGACGACCCCCGTGGCCCGGCCGTCGACCACCTTCACGTCGGTCACAGCGACGCCCTCGACCATCCGCACCCCACCGGCCTTGGCGCCCTTGGCCAGTGCCATGGTCGTGTCGACCGGCGAGGTGACGCCGTCGCCGGGAATCCACAGCGCTCCCACCAGGTCGTCGACGTCGGCCAGCGGAACCTTCTCCGACACTTCGTCGAGGCTCATCTCGTGAACCTCGACGCCAGCACAGGCCGCCATACCCTTGGCCCTCAGCAGCTCCTGCCACCGGTCCTCTGTGTCGGCCACCGTGATGGCGCCCGGGCGACGGAACCCGGTCGCCTGTCCCGTCTCGGCCTCGAGCGTTTCGTACAACTCGGCCGAATAGCGGGCCAACCGGGTCAGGTTGAAGCTCGACCGCAGCTGGGCCACCAGGCCGGCCGCGTGCCAGGTGGTGCCCGACGTCAGCGTTCCCTGTTCGATCAACACCACGTCGGTGATGCCTCGTTTGGCCAGGTGATAGGCAACCGAACACCCGATGATGCCGCCACCGACGATCACTACCTGGGCCCGCTCGGGCAGCTCTGCCATGGCGGCGAACTATACGCAGTACGTGCTGGCGGATTCTTTCGAAGATTTGTTCGGTTCAGAGTTGTTGATCGAACATATGTTCGCTACAGTATCTGCATGACCCGAGAGGTGCGGTTGGCCACGGCCACCGAAGACGAACTGATGGGCCTCGATGTCGGCGCTGTCGAGCGGCGCCTTTCGTCGTGCCGCAGGGCCAAGGCCCGGCTGGGCGGCTATGAGGCCACGCTCGTTCGCGTTCTGGGTCTCTTGCGAGAACAAGCGCGGGCCGGCCGGTCAGACGACGTCGAGCCCGAACCTGGTCCTGTCCCCGCTGACGGCTGCGGTGAAGAACCGGATGAGCCAGATCAGCCGGCCCCCGAACCTTCCCGACGCGAGCAATTCGCGCAGCAGGAGCGGGCGAAGCGTCTGGCCCAATACCCGATGGTGGCCGAGGCTCTCGATGCGGGCCTCATCAACATCGAGCAGGCCGATATTCTCACGCGGGCCGATCTTCCTGCCGAGGCCATAGCCGAACTGCTCGCGCAAGCGATCGATGGCGGGTCTACCGACGCCACCCGCGAACTGGTTCGGGCTGCACAGCGCGAACACGACAGGTTGTCACCCGAGGCCCGGCTGGCGCGTCAACGCAGCCTGCGTCTGGCCAGCTGGGGCATTGACGATGAAGGTTGCTACTGGTTCCACCTCAAGACCGACCCCATCACCGGCTCACAGATCGCTGAACGCCTCCAACGAGAGGAGCGCGGCGAGTGGCAACGTGGCGACAAGACCGCCAAGCGCAGACGCGCGAGGGGGCGCACCGCCGGGCGCATTTCCCCAGATCTGCGGTCGGCCTCGCAGCGCCGGGCAGACGCTTTGACCCATCTGCTGCTCGACCCTCGGCCGGGCAAGTCCGGGGGCGCCCACCTGATACTCGACGCCAGCGGTCCGAGCGGCTCGGTATCGGCACGAACCCTCGCCGGCGACCCGGTTTCAATCGTCGAATGGTTCGAGCACTTCGATCGGGGGGCCGAGCTCTACCTATGGCTGCTCGATACCGATCACCGCAGCCTCGATCTCGGGCGGACATCGCGTCATGCCGACGACTACCAGCGCATGGCCATGGCGTTGCGTGATGGTGGCTGCGTCTGGAAGCACTGCGATCGCGCAGCTGCCGCTTGCGACGCCCATCACCTCGTCGAGTGGGAAGCCATGGGCACCACCGACCTGGCTTCCATGGCCCTGCTGTGCCCGCACCACCATCATCGATTGCACGACATGCGATGCCGCCTCAAGCCAGGTACCTCGCCGGGCGAATGGAATCTCGTCCAGACTAACACCCGGCAAACCGTCGACACCTGGACCAACCGCAAGGCGCTGGGGCCGCGGTCCGACGCCGCAGCCCGGCTTCGACAATCGACAGAAACCTCGCAAGGGCTACGGTTGCTGGCGTGACCACCTCGTTCGACTCCACCGCCCACGAAGCAGCCAACCCCAAGGATGCAACCAGCTACACGCGCGACCACAACGCGTCGGTAGCCGCCTCACTGGCGTTTCGCTCAGACGATCACGAGCTCGCCACTCGCGGGCTCATAGCCACACACCCCACAGGGGTGATCGACGGCCCGTTCGGCCCTGCGTGGGACTGTGGCGCCTACGACTTCATCAGGCAGCGCCCCGATGCACCCGACACCGTAAACCCAAGCCTTTGGCGTCAGGCCCGGCTCAACTCCGAGCATGGCCTGTTCGAGGTCGACGAGGGCCTTTGGCAGGTACGTGGTTACGACCTGTCTGTCATCTCGTTCATCGCCGGCGACACCGGCTGGCTGATCATCGATCCACTCACCAGCGCCGAGACGGCGGCCGCAGCTCTCGCCATGGCGAACGAGCATCTGGGCCCGCGGCCGGTCAAGGCCATCATCTACACCCACAGTCATGTCGACCACTACGGGGGTGTGCTCGGCGTGACAACACGCGAGGCCGTTGCCGCTGGCGAGGTCCAGGTAATCGCCCCAGAGGGGTTCCTGCACGAGGTCGTCTCCGAGAACCTCATCGGTGGCACGGCGATGATGCGTCGTGGGCACTACCAGTTCGGTCCGTTCCTGACCCCGGGCGAAAAAGG
>JAGQSP010000580.1 GCA_020439485.1 Acidimicrobiales bacterium
CTCTTCACGGCCCAACATCTCGGACCAGTAGCGCCGGTTGCCCAGGCCCGTCAGGTCATCGGTCAGCGCCAGGCGCTCGACCTCGCGCATCTGGGCTTCGAATGCCAGAGTCGTGGCCAGCATGTCCGCGTGGCCCGTCGCCAGTTCCTGGATCATGGGCAGATCGCGACGCGGCACCGGGTCCAGAACCACCAAAGCCCTCTGTTGACCCTCGACCATTGGCAACGCGACCACAACCGCACACGAAACCGCGAGCGACCTTCCAGACAGGGTTGTCAGACGCTCTGGGCTGTTGCGAATGTCGGACAAGAGCCAGCGAGACGGCTCTTCTATGACCTCGCCGGGCCGCAGCCGAAAGCCGAAGTCTTCTACGAACTCGACCTCGGCTCCCTCGTCGACCAGCCTGACCGCGGCTACCGTCTGCACGTCGGTGGCGACGCGCAACTGCCGAAGCAGTTGGCCACAAGCCTCGTCGAATCGTCGAGCCTGGGCATCTCGGGGCCGGTTCTGGCGCATTAAGAATCTGATCGGCACTGCCGACGGAACTATGAAGCAACACATCGCGCCGGGTAAGGGTGAATCTCCTCCCGACACAATGCGATCGGAGTGAATTCGGTGGGACTCGCACAAGGCTCTGTGGCCAAGATCTCGATTCGTGTAGCACTGCTTGCTGCGGTGTTCTCGGTCTTCGCGGCCACAGTGAGGTCGTCTACCCAAGACGTTGCGGCCGCCAACGGATTGCAGGTAGACGCCAGCTACGTGTACCGCCTCGACACCGAGGCGAACCTCACGGTCGAGGCCACGTTCGACCTGAAGAACGTCAAACCCAACAGCCGTTCGGGCAACACGATTTACTCGTACTACTTCGATGGCTTTGCCGTTCCGCTGCCCGACAACGCCGTCGACGTGGCCGTCACCGACGGCACCAACGACCTCAGCTTCGAGGTAATCACCGAAGAGTTCGAACCCGAAGACGGCGACGAGTTCGACGACGGAGGCGAGTTCACCTATGCCAGCGTCAGGTTCCGCCGCAACCTGAACTATGGCCGGACCACGAAGATCGTCGCCACCTACCGAATCGAGGGCTCCGAACCCCGCGCCGAGTTCATCGATCGGCTGAATCCGGCCTACGCCCTCTTCGGAGCCTGGGGGCTGGCCGACCCTGGACGACTCGACGTCACCGTCGAACTGCCGGCCGGGTACGAGATCGACACTGTCGGCAACTACATGCCGATGAACACCACCGAGGACGGCGGCCGTCGATATGTCGCAGAGGACATCGAAGACCCAGACGACTTCTTCGTGACCGTCATCGCCCGCAACAACGAAGCCCTCGTCGCGACCCCACTCGACGTGGCCGACTCGCAGGTCACCATCCGGTCGTGGCCAGGCGACGACGAGTGGCAGCAGTTTGCAGAGCGCAACGTCACCGAGGGCATACCGGTTCTCGAGAAGCTGGTAGGGCTGCCCTGGCCCGAGGACGAACAGTTCGAGATCCTGCAATCTTCCGAGCCGAACTTTCACGGCTATGCCGGCTGGTACGACTCCGAAGAGGGGCAGATCATCATCGACGAGAGCCTCGACACGCCCATCTTCTTGCACGAGCTGTCGCACGCTTGGTTCAACGACAAGCTCACCGAGGATCGCTGGATAACCGAAGCGATGGCCGACGAGTTCGCCAGGCTGGCTGCCCTCGAGCTCGACGAGGATGCCCCGGAACCGGACAGGCCCAAGGATGGCTACAAGAACCGCTATCTGAACACCTGGTCGACTCTGACCCGCGGCGAGGACGCCGAGGAGTGGGGATACACGGTCTCGGCATGGGTCATGTTTCAGCTGAGCGAAGACGTCGGCGCCGAAGCCATGGACGACATCGCGGTGGCACTGTTCGAGGGCACGGCGGCCTATCCCGACGAAGACGGCGACGGACGCTCGCTGGTCGACGTCGACTGGAAGCGACTGCTCGACGTGGCCGAGAACATCGCGGGCGCAGAGGGCTTCCAGACCGTCCTTTCCGACTGGGTATTGCTGAAGGCCGAGGAAGACCTACTCGCCCAGCGCAACGAAGCCCAGGACGAGGTCGAACGGCTGGCCGAGGCCGGCGGCGACTGGTTCGTTCCCAACGGCCTGCGCAACCGGCTCGAGACCTGGGAGTTCGACGACGTCGAGCGACTGGTCGAGGAAGGACTGGCGGTCCTTGCCAGCCGCGACGAGCTGGCCGACCGGTCGATCGCTGCTGGGTTCGAAGACCCTGCGGTCGCCGAGGGCCTGTACGAGCGGGCATTCCACAACTATTCGGCATCGGAGAAGAAGCTGGCCCAGTGGCTCGAGGCGATTGGGGTGGTCGAGTCGATCACCGAACGGCACGCCATCGAGCCTTCGCTGGTCGAGCAGATCGGCCTGTGGGGACAAGACCCCGACGCCGAGTTGCTGGAGGTGCGCGACGCGTACGAGGCAGGCGACCTCGACCTGGTCGACGCCGAGGCCGCTCAGCTGCGCTCCCTGCTGGACGACGCCGACGAGGTCGGGGCCTTCCGGGTCAAGGTCGCGGCCGCGATCGCTGGCGCAATCCTGCTGCTGGTCATCATCTTCATCGTTCGCAGCGTGCTCAAGCGTCGCCGCCGCAAGCGCTTCGACGCCTGGCGTCGCGAGCTCGACGAAAAGCTGCCAGATCTGGAGCTGACGGGGGTCTAGGGTTCGGCGGTGCCGACGCCACAAACCCTGTTTCTGTTCTCGGGTGCAGCCCTGCTGTTGTTGCTGCTGCCCGGTCCTGCAGTGCTGTACGTCGTCGCCCGCGGCGCCACCCAGGGCCGCAAGGCGGCGTTGGTGTCGGTCGCAGGCATACACGTCGGCACCCTGGTGCATATCACTGCGGCCGCCGTGGGGTTGTCGGCGCTGATCGTGGCTTCGGCCAAGGCCTTCGCAGCCATCGAACTCGCCGGCGGCGCCTATCTGATCTGGCTCGGCATCAAGTCGCTTCGCAAGCGCCCTGGCTCAGAACACGTCACCGTCGCAACACCGTGGAACATGCGCAGGGTGTTCACCGACGCCGTCGTGGTCAACGTGCTGAACCCCAAGACGGCCATCTTCTTCCTGGCTTTCGTTCCCCAGTTCGTCGATATCGAAGCCGGCCACACAACGGTGCAGCTGCTGGTGCTCGGTGCGACCTTCATCGTGCTCGGCGTCATCACCGACGGGGCCTACGCGCTGGCGGCGGGTTGGATCAGCGGGCGTATCTCGACGTCTCCTCGCGCCGAACGGCGCAAGGACGTCGTGGCCGGCACGTCGTACCTGTTCCTCGGAGTTCTGGCGGCTGCAGGCGGCGCACGCACCGCCACTTCGTGATGCGCTTCGAAGACCTCACCCGAGACGACCTCGAAGAGGTTCGGGAGCTCGTCTTGGCCGGCCTGGCCGACCATTGGGGCGAGCTCGACCCAGCACTGAACCCCGACCTCGACGACATGTTGGCGTCGTACTCGAACGGGCGCACTGTCGTCGCTAGGTCAGACGACGGGCGCATCATTGCGACGGGCACTGTGATCCCCCGCGACGACACGGCGGCCGAGATCGTGCGAATGTCGGTGGCCACCCACGCCCGGCGCACCGGACTGGGTCGAGCGCTCGTCGAAGAACTGGTCGCGACATCCAACGGCTGGGGCGTCGCAAGGGTGATCCTGGAGACGACTTCAGCGTGGACCGACGTGGTGGTCTTCTACCTGTCCTGCGGGTTCCACATCACCCACACCGCAGACGGCCCCTTCGGCGAAAACACCTGGTTCGAGCGACCGGTGCACTAAACGGCAGAACCCCGCCACCTGACGGCGGCGGGGTTCGCACTGGCGGAGAGGATGGGATTCGAACCCACGGT
>JAGQSP010000581.1 GCA_020439485.1 Acidimicrobiales bacterium
TGTCGAACCAACTGGTCGCTCCGATGATGATCGACCAGGGGCGGGGCGCCATCGTCAACGTTTCGTCCATGGCGGGCAAGACCAGTTGGCCCAACTCTGCGGAGTACTCGGCGACGAAGAGCGGTGTCATCGGCATAACCCGTTCGGTGGCCATGGAACTGGGGCCACACAACATCACCGCCAACGCTTTGTGCCCCGGCAACACCCTCACCGACATGGTGCGCAAGGTTGCGGTCGAAATCGGCGCAACCCTGGGGATGACGGGTCCGGAGTGGCTCGACATGAGGGCTGACGACACGGCACTGAAGCGCCTGGCCCGCCCCAAGGAGATGGCCGGCGTCATCACGTTCCTGGCCAGCGACGACGCTCGGTACATAACCGGTCAGGCCATCGAAGCCGACGGCGGGCTGATCCTCAGCTAGCCCGGCCGACCAAGGAACGCCAGAAAGGCGGCCTCGGGTGAAGCCCCGGCCCTCTCCCAGGTGAACGCTCCGCACGTAAGCAAGCAGGTTGGGCCGGTGTGTTGGCAATGACTCGAATGGATTCGGCAGAACTCAAAGCCGGCCGCCGCACCGGTCACTAGTCTCCGCCCATGGGGATGGGGGCGGTGCTGCGCCGCTGGCGGGCCGACGGTGCCACCGCGGCTGCTGTGGCGGCGACTGTGGTCACCGCCATGGTGATGCTGGCCGCCGGGCCCATCTTCGCCGACGCGGTGTCGGTGGCCTCGCTGCGTCAGGCGGTTGTGGCCGGGTCGGCGGCCGAGGTGACCGTCGAAGTCGCAATCGCCGGAACCGAACGGCCCGGGGTCGACTACGACGACCAGATACGTCGCCAACTCGGCGCCGCGCTGGCACCGCTGGAGGCGCAGATCAGCCGCCATGTGCAGGCGGGCGGCTCGTTCTCGCCATCGACGGCCGCACCAGACGAGCTCACAGTTGTTGCCGAGCTGTCTTCGTTGGAAGGGCTCGAGGCTCATGCCGGCCTGGTCGAAGGCTCGTGGCCCACCCATGACGCGTCGACCGTCCAGGTGGTTGCCGCGACCGACGTAGCTGCGCAGATGGATCTCGACGTCGGCGATGGTCTCGAGCTGCAAGCCCGGGTCGGAAACTCGGCAACACTCAGCGCCCGGCTGGTCGGGATCTTCGAGATCGAGGATCGCAACGACCCGTTCTGGGTTGGACGAGACCGAGTGGCCACTGGAGTTCTCGAGAGCACCCAGTTTCGGACTCTGCAGCTGGTGACGTCGGAGGAATCGTTGCTGCGGGCCTCGACGACCTGGGCGTCGTCTTGGCTGGCGCTGCCTGACCTGTCGAAGCTCGAACCTGGCGACGCGCTGCGCGTCGCCGGGCGGGTCTCGGCCCTGGGGACCTCGCTGACCAGGAGCCTGCAGCCCACCGACCTGGTGAGGAACGAGTCGTGGAGCATCGGGGTGTCGAGCGAGCTACCCGCCAACCTCACAGGCAATACCGACGCTCTGACCGTCACCCGCTCGACCGTGGGTGCTGCAATCGCAGGCGTCGCGGTCGTGGCCGGCTCGGCCCTGGTGTTGATGGCGGCGCTGACGTTCGACTCGCGGCGCTCGGACGCAGCCTGGTGGACGGCGCGCGGTGCCAGCCCGGGCCAGCTGCTGCAAACCGTTGTGGCCGAGGCCACGTTGGTGGTGGTTCCCAGCGTTGTCATGGCTCCGGTTGTGGCCGTCGCGATTCTCGGCCGATTCGATGGCGTTTTCGCGTCGGGAATCGACGTGTTCGAGCCCAGGCTCGTCGCCTCCAGCTACTTGGTCGTCGCCTTAGCCGGGGTGGGAGCGGTAGCGCTGCTGGCCTGGCCCACCTGGCGGGCAAACAGGCCGACGGGTACCGGACGCGGCGACCGCCGGCTGCAGCTGCCCGGCGGTGTCCAGCGCGCCGGAGCCGATCTGGCCTTGGTGTGTCTGGCAGGTGTGGCCTATTGGCAGCTTCGAGCCACCGAGGCCGCAACATCGAGCTCTGGAAGGCTGGGTGTCAGCCCGCTGGTGGCGGCTGCTCCGACGTTGGGATTGCTGGCCGCCAGCATCATCGCCATCAGGGCAGTGCCTCTGCTCGCCGGCCTGGCCGAGCGGCTGCTGCCCCGTTCGAAGGGCGCTGTTGGCTCGTTGGCGGCGTGGCAGTTGGCCAGACGACAGGGCCGCTACCGCCACTCGGCACTGCTGCTCTTGGTGGCCACCGCGTTTGGTGTGTACGCCCTGACGTTCTCGTCGACGTGGGACCGCTCCCAACGAGACCGCGCCGATCATCTGGTGGGCGCAGACATCCGCGCCCAGGTGCTCGGCGGTGGAGGTTCGGTCGCCGAGCCGTATCTGGCGGTGGCGCTGGAGGCGATACCTGGTGTCGACAGTGCCACGGCGGCGGCGTTGGGCAACGTGGACGTCCAGGGAGCCGACAGAGCCAGGTTGCTTGCGATCGACACCACAAACGCGCCCTCGATCTCCGATCGATTCGATGGCTCATCGAGCTTCGAAGCCGCCCTCGAAGCTCTGGCAGCCCGCAGGCCGCAGCTGCCCGCTTGGTCGCTGCCCGATGGGATCACGCGACTCGACATTGGCTACGAGGTCGCTGTGGTGCAGCCGCCGACCGGCGACACCGCTTCAATGGCCGCTTCGGCGGGGGTGTGGGTGAGCGACGGGAGGGGGCTGCTGCATCACTTCGACCTCGGGCCGCTCGACACGTCGGGCGACCCTGGCAGCGTGGCATTGAACGTCGTCGGGCCAGACGGGTCGGCGATCGTGGGCCCCATTGCCATAGTCGAGTTCGAACTCATTGCGGTGGGCCAGCGCGGTGTCGACACCGGTGCGCAGGTGAGGCTGGGGCCCTTTGACGCGACGCTCACCGACACCGGCCGCACGCAGCTCGACGCCGGGTCCGTGGCATGGCAGGCAAGTATCGACGTGCTGTCGGGCTTCAACCGGGGTCCGGCCCTGGCCGTGGATCGATCGGGTGAGGTGCTTCGGATCGACCTGCGGACGGGCACGTCGTTCAACCAGGTTCCGGTAAAGGTGCGACTTCGCCCGCCCGGGCCAGAGCCGGCGGCAACGGTAGGCATCGTTGCCCCCGACAGCTGGCTCGACGACCGGTCGGTGGCCGTGGGCGACGTGGTTCAGGCATCGTTCACCGGCATCGACCCCGCTCGTGCCGAAGTCGTGGCCGCGGTCGGGCTGATCCCGGTTCTCGATCCGAGCCC
>JAGQSP010000582.1 GCA_020439485.1 Acidimicrobiales bacterium
CGCAGCGCCGACCCTCCAGGGTATTTCGCTTCAATTCAAGGCCGAGATCGACTCGCTGTTGGACGACGTCGAGGGTTTCTCGGCCCAGTTCGACGCTGCTAGCGAATCGGCTCGCAGTGACGTGATGCAGGCGCTGTTGCTGGCCTCGCTGGCTTCGATCGCCGTGATCATAGGCCTGGGAGCGACCACGATGTTCGTGTTGCGCCGCCGGTTCAGCGGCGAGATCGCCGCTTTGGACGAGGCGTCGGTTGACCTGCGCAAGGCGGGTGAAGAGCTGGTCGACCAGTCGGACGCCACCCGAGAAGAGCTTCTGTTCATCGCCGCCTCCAGCGAGTCGGCAGCCGGCAACATCGGACAGCTCACCAGCTCGATCGACGACATGACCGGTGCTATCCGCAACATCGCCACCAGCTCGGCCGAGGTCTCCTCGGTTGCCAGCGATGCCGTCGACTGGACACGGGTCACCAACGAGACCGTCGCCAAGCTTGGCGATTCTTCAGCCGAGATAGGTGAGGTTCTCGAGGTCATCACGTCCATCGCCGAGCAGACCAACCTGCTGGCGCTGAACGCCACCATCGAAGCCGCCAGGGCCGGCGAGGCGGGCAAGGGTTTTGCCGTGGTGGCCAACGAGGTCAAGGAACTGGCCAAGCAGACCAGCGCCGCGACCGAGCGTATCTCGGCTCGTATCGGTGCGATTCAGACCGACACCGCCGAATCGGTGAAGGCCATCGACCGCATCTCGCAGGTCATCGAGAAGATCTCGGACCTGCAGCAGTCGGTTTCGGCTGCGGTCGAAGAGCAGCACATCACCACCGGCGAGATCGGCTCGATCGTCGCCTTGGTCGTCGACGAGGTCGAGAGCCTGTCGCACCGGGTCAAGGATGCATCCGGCGTCGCCGAGCGTGCGGCCATGACCGCAGGCGGCACCAGGGCCCGCACCGATGCCGTTTCGGCCGTGGCGGCCAACATGCGCAGCTTCGTCGGCATAAAGCACCTGAACTCGGGCGAGCGCCGTGCCGATGATGAGGTATCAGTCAACGCCTGACGGTGTGAGAGCAGGTCGCAGTCGCCTTGAAGGTCGCAGCAGCAATCGCATCCGAGCCATGCCGTGAGGCGGTTCGAGCGTTCGTCGACAAGACCCCTGGTCTCGAGCTGATCGACTCGGACAGCCAAGCCCGTCCGTTGTTGTCGAGAATCGGCAAGCGGGCGGACATCCTGGTGACCGACGTCGTCGTGGCTTCTGGCCGCGACTCGCAGCTGGTCATCGAGACGGCGGTTTCCGGCGTGGCGCGTGTGGTTGTCATGGCCACCGTCGCCCCGCCGAACGCTCGGAACCTGCGGCGGGCTGGCATCGCCGTGCACAGGGTGTTCGACGAGCAGTCGAGAGATCGCGAACTGCGCATCATGTTTCGGGTCCCGCCCGATCGCAAAGCGCTGGGCGAGAGGATGCAGCCAAAGCCGGTCGTTTCTTCTCGCGACCGCCCAGAACGCGCGAAGAACCCTTCGATCGTGGTGGTTGGAGCGTCGACCGGTGGGCCCGAGGCCCTCGTCACGTTTCTAGCCGCACTGCCCGAGCGCATGCCCGTGCCCGTCGCCATAGCGCAGCACGTCGCCGATACACCTGGTGCCGCCAACCAGCTGGCGCGTGTCCTGACCAACGGTTCGGGTCGCCAGGTGGTGGTGGCCGGGCCGGGGATCGTCGCTCGTCCCGGGCCGGTGGTCATGGCGCCCGAGGGCAAACACATGCGGATCGACAATGCCGCCGGTCGGGTCTCGCTGACCGTCACCGAGCCCCGCCAGGGGTGTAGGCCCTCGGTCGACGAGTTGTTCGAATCGACCGCCAGGAACTACGGCAATCGGGCCATTGCAGTGATGCTCACCGGCATGGGCACAGACGGGCTCGAGGGATCGAGGATGCTGTACGAGGCCGGTTCGCTGGTGATAGCCCAAGACCAGAAGTCGAGTGCGGTCTGGGGTATGCCGGGCGCCGTCGTGCGCGCCGGCCTGGCCGACGAGGTCTTGGCTCTGGGCAAGATCGGGCGCTTCGTCGGCGATCGAGTGGGCCGGGCTTCGCGCGTTTGAAATACCTGTGCAGATTCGAACCCAAGCGCATCGCGATTGCTAACAATTCGGCGCTGACGTTCCGATGGATTCCCGTGCACCACTCATACGCGGAGGTCGAACAGTGAACGTGCTCATCATCGACGACAGCTCGGTCATGCGAAAGCTCGTCCGACGCGGTCTGAGGCAGGCCGGCTTCGGAGGCCTGGAGGTCGAAGAGGCCGAAGATGGCCTGGCTGGTCTGGAACAGCTGCGCACCGGGCGCTACGACGTGGCCCTGGTCGACTGGAACATGCCGAACATGACCGGCATCGAGATGCTCGAGGTGGCCAAGGCCGAGAACCTCGACGTCAAGATCGGCTTCGTCACCTCGGAGTCGACCGACGCCATGCGCGCCAGGGCTTCCACCGCTGGTGCCGCATTCTTTGTGACCAAACCGTTCACCCCCGAGTCGCTTCAAGATGCGCTCGGCTCGACCCTCGGATGATCTGACATGGACTATCCCGCTCCTCACGAAATCCAGAAGTGGCTGGCCGACCTGGCCGCCGGGCAAGACATCGTCGTCAGCCTCAGCACCGACATCGACACCGGTGTGATCGCCGGCAACGTGTACGAGTTCATCGACGATCACGATGCGGTTCAGTGCGTCGTGGCAACCGAACGTTCGCTCGCCAACGGCCTGGGTGCAGCGCTTGCGATGATGCCCGCGTCGAGGGCCAGCGACGAGCAGGACGAAGAGCTGAGCGAGTTCTATCGCGAGGTCATCAACGTTGTCTCAGGGTTGATCAACAACATCAACCCCGTCCACATTCGCCTGGTCCCCGGATCTGACGGCCATGCCGAATGGCCCGGGTACGAAAGCGCCGTCTATGCGGTGAAGGTGGGCTCCTACGGCGAAGGAAAGATCGCTTTCGCCACCGTCTGACGACCGACTTGCAAGTGCACCAGACCGTCATGCCCCGCCCACTGGGCGGGGCATTTTCGCGTCATCGCTCGGGCAGGTCGTAGCGGGTGTTCCATTCGCTCAGCACCGTGGGCACGTCGACGAATTCGTAACCCAGGTCGAGCATTCCGTCGAGCACCTCGGCCAACATGTCGGGCCCGAAGAACGGGTGATAGAAGAACGCCGCCAGATTGTCCTCGACCACCATCTGCAGTCTGGCGTTGGCCACGATCTCCGACGGCAGCGTCGCCGGATGCTGGTTGAACGGCGCAGGTTCGACGTTGCCGAGGTTCTCGGGCAGCACCAGTTCTGCGTAGGTGTCGACCACGGGGTACGGGAACCATTGGTTCAGCCAGCCGTTGCCCCCCGGCAGTTCGGCGGCGTTGCTGAGGTAGTACAGCGACCGTTCGAAACGGGCGTCGAACATCGGGGCCAGGGCCTGGTAGTCGGCCTGGGCCGCCGCGTAGTGGGGGAACTCGAACACGGTTGGCTCGTCGAAGCCGGCTTCGAGCATCTCGATCATGGCCGACTGGATGCGCAGGCGTGTCGACTCAACCATCTCGTCGGGGAAGGGCCCGTCCTCGACCACGTAGTCGTTTTCGTCGAGATGGGCCGAGAAGAACTCGTAGTCGGCGCCAGATGTTCCGTCGTAGGGGTTGGGCGTAGAGCCGCGCTGGTGGGTGTAGCCGTGCAGTATGACGGTGCCGCCCCGTGACTGCGCATACCTGATGGCCTCCACGACGTCGGGCGAATCGGCCAGACGCAACTCCATGCCGTAGTCCCAGACCTCGGCAGGGTCACGCCACACCGGGTACACGGCCATCGAGAACGGTATGTCTCGCTGCGCCAGTACATCGGCGATTGCCATCAGCATCTCGGGGTTCTCGGCCGGGCCGATGTCTTCCAGACGAACCATCGCCCGGTGCCTCGTGAGCCGGTCGGGGTCGAACAGATCCTGCATCTGGTCGGCCAACACCAGGTAAGACATGTTGTCGTCGTGGTACGCGAAGGGTGCATCGGCCAAGGCGAGGATCCTCGGCGTACGAACCGCCCACGGTGTGGTCGTGCCGTCTGCCAGTACCGCTGTGGCCACGACCTGGGCCGAGGCGCCGGCCGGTTTGAGGGTGGCCAACACTTCGGTGGCATCGGAGGGCAGGGTCAGCTCGACGCCCCGGTACACGACCGTTGTGGGCGACTCGACGACAGGTGCCTCGACGGCCAGCTGCTGATCGGCGCTGAGCTGGGGATGCCTGACGAACAGCTGGTCCAGCCCCGGACCCATCCAGATCAGCGGAACATCGCTGGAAGCTATGTCGTCCAAGAGTGAATCCGGGAATCGCTGGCCAACGACCGACGACACAACCGCCAGCGCGTCGAACTCGTCGAGCTGCCCTGGCTGGTAGGCGCCGGCAGCGATGCGCGTCGAAGGACCGAAGGCTCCCAAGAGGTTGGCGGTCATTATCGCCTCGCCCTCGCCCACGTAGCCGAACTCGCCGGCCTCGCTGTACACAACCAGCGTCGCCGGACCGTCTGGAAAGGAGGCATGGCGGTTGTCGGGCAGCTGGTAGCTATCGCCAACGGGCACCGTGGTGGTAGTGGTCTCTTCGAACGACGCGACCGCGATGCGTGTGGGCTCGGCAGAGCGGGTGGGCTGCGAATCGATCGTGCGCAATCCCAGCGCTGCGATGGCGGCTGCCAAGACCACGACTATGGCCGTCGATCGTTTCATCGACGCTCGCAGTCGAACTCGTCGGTTGGTTCGCCCAAAAGCGAGGCAACGATGCGGCGCGAGGCGTGTCCGTCTCCGTATGGGCTGGCGCCGATGCTCATCGCCGCGTGGGCGTTTGTGTCGTCGAGCAACAGGCTCACCTGCTCGACGATGGTGGCCGTGTCGGTGCCCACCAGCCGCGCCGCCCCGGCAGCGACGGCCTCGGGCCGCTCGGTCACCTCGCGCATCACCAGCACGGGGGTGCCCAGTGCCGGCGCCTCTTCCTGTATGCCGCCCGAGTCGGTGAGTGCCACCGTGGCGCGCTCCAGCAAAGCGACCATCTCGGTGTGATCGACCGGGTCGACCAGCAACACGTTGTCGAGACCGCCCAGCAGCTCGGTCGCGACCGCTCCGACATTTGGGTTGGGGTGGACCGGGTACACGACGCACAGGTCGGGCCGCGTCGCCGCCAACCTCGCCACCGCGCCGAGCGCGTCGCGGAGAGGCTTGCCGAAGCTCTCGCGCCGATGTGCCGTCACCAGCAACAGCTGTGAAGTCTCGGGAACCCGGGCCACCACCGAGTTCGGCCCAGGGTCGTTCATCCTCTGGAATTCCAGAGCGTCGATCACGGTGTTGCCCGACAGCACGATCTGGGCCGGATCGATTCCTTCGCGAAGCAAAGCATCGCGGGCCCCGACGGTTGGTGCGAAGTGACGGTCGGCGACGTGACCGGCAACGATTCGGTTGATCTCCTCTGGCCACGGCTGTTTGCGGTCGCCCGACCGCAAACCGGCCTCGACGTGGCCTACAGCAACCTCGTTCCACGCGGCGCACAGGGCAGCTGCGGCCACGGTGGTGGTGTCGCCCTGCACCAGCACCCAGTCGGGCTTCGAGACAGCGATCACCTCGTCCATGGCCTTGATGACTCGATGCGCCACTCCGGCGACGGTCTGCCCGGGCGTCATCAGGTCCAGATCGATGTGCGGTTCGACGTCGAACCTCTGCAGCACCTGGCGCACCAGCTCGCGGTGTTGGCCGGTGAGGCAGACGACGTGGTCGACCCCGCGTTTGGCCAACTCGAGAGCCACCGGCGCCATCTTGATGGCCTCGGGTCGGGTTCCGATGACGACCATCACCTTCATCGTCCAAACTCCTGGATCAGGTCGTGCGGGCCGACGAACTCGAACCCCCGTGCGATCAGCGTGTCGACGACCTCCAGCAGGGGAGCGGGGTCCAGGTAGGGGTGGAAGAACATCGACGACACCGAGTCGCTAACCACCGCGACTCGCTCTGCGTTGTCGATCAGGTCTGCGGCGCTGCGGGAGTCGTTGTTGTTGTATCCGACCTCTATGTAGTTGCCCATGTTCTCGGGCAACACCAGCTCGCCGTAGAAGTCGACGACGGGGAACGGCAGCCACTGGTCGTCGTGAACCGAACTCAACGGCTGGCCCGACAACAAGCCGCCGAAATACATGGTGCGTTCGTACCGGGCGTCGAACGCGTCGGCGATCGTCTGGTAGCCGACCCAGTGCGCTGCATAGTGAGGGAACTCGAAGATGGTCGGCACGTCCAACCCGGCAGCAGCGAACTCGGCAAACCCCCAGGCGATGCGGTCGGTTATCCAGGCTTCGTCGGCTTGAGCCGGAGGCCCGTCGTAGACAACGTCGTCGTTGGCATCGATGTGGGTCACGTAGAACTCGAAGTCCTCGC
>JAGQSP010000583.1 GCA_020439485.1 Acidimicrobiales bacterium
GGCGGCGACGTGGTAATCAAGATGAGCAAAGACCTCGCCACCGCCGACTACGACGAGTTCAAGCCCATCGACGAACAGATGGATCACCTCGAGCGGCTCCGGCTGCTGTACGTAGGTGCCACCCGGGCCCGCGATCATCTAGTCGTATCTCTGCACCGCTCTGCACGGCAGCGCAACAAGAACAACGCCGAGCGACCGGCCAACCTCTTGTCAGGTGCGCAACTCATCGAGGCCGCCGCGTCGCGCGGCAACGCCAACCACGCAGTCTTTGCGCCGTCGCCGACGCCGACGCCACAGCGCAGCGTGGGTCAACCCAGCCCCGACACCGCCGGCACCATCGATCGGCCCAGTTGGGAGACCGCCCGTTCAGCCGCGCTGGCCCGCGGTGCGGTCTCGTCGACTCTGGCCGCCACCACCATCGCAAAGTACGCGACGCCCCGGATCGACCTGGCGACCGAATCCGTCGTAGATCCCGGAATGCAGAAGGGCCCTCGCGACATCGACCTCCCGCCGTGGAACAAGGGCCGTTACGGAACGGCGATCGGGCGAGCGGTTCACGCCGTGCTGCAGACGATAGACCTCGATGGCGGTGCCGGGGTCGAACAGACCGTGGCCGCGCAGGCCGCGGCCGAGGCGGTGATCGGATACGAGGCCCTCATCGCAGATCTTGTGCACTCGGCACTCGACAGTCCGGTGGTGCGCGAGGCGGTGACGTTGCCGCACTGGCGCGAAACCTATGTGGCGGCTCCCGTCGACTCCTCGACCACCATCGAGGGCTACATCGACCTGCTGTATCGCCGTGGCGACGGGTTGGTGATCGTCGACTACAAGACCGACTCGGTGGATCAGGCCGAACTGTCGCGGCGTATGGGCAAATACGAGCTCCAGGGTGCGACCTATGCCATCGCGCTCGAGCGTGCGACCGGCGAAACCGTCGCCGACGTCGTGTTCTTGTTCCTGTCTCCTGACGGGGCCAAAGCGGTTTCGGTCAACGACCTCGCCGGCGCCAAGGCAGCCGTCGCCGAGCTCGCTTCGGTATCGCGGCACACCGTTGGCTAGTTTCGGTCCAGACCGAGGAGAACCAATGCCCAGCCCCATTCACACACGTCTCTGCGACGATCTCGGATGCAAGTACCCCATCTTCGGGTTCACCCACTCGCTCGAGGCGGCGATCGCGGTAACCAGGGCCGGAGGTATCGGAGTATGGGGCGCCACGCGCTCGACTCCCGAGGAGATCGAGGTTGCGCTGACCACGATGGCCCAGGAGCTTGGCGACTTGCCCTATGGCATCGACCTGGTGATACCGCCCGGCATGCCAGAACGCGACAACCGTGACGAGGTCGAAGCCGCGATTCCCGAAGAACACAAACAGTTCGTGGCCGGCCTGCGCGAGAAGTACGGCGTACCCGACGACGGTATGCCCGGCATGCGCACCCGATTCATACGAAGTGAGGCCAGCGCACGCGCCCAGGTGGACGTCGTGATGGACTCGAAGCTGCCCATCTTGGCGCTCGGCATCGGGTCTCCCGAATGGGTCATCGGCCCGTCCAAGGAGCGGGGCATGAAGATGATCAGCCTCGTGGGTCAACCCAAACACGCCGTTCGGGCGCTGCAGGCCGGGGCAGACATCATCGTCGCCCAGGGCTACGACGCCGGAGCCCACACCGGAACCGTGGGCACCTTTTCGCTGGTACCTCAGATAGTCGACGTCTGTGGCGACGTTCCGGTGGTGGCGGCCGGCGGTGTGGCCACGGGCAGACACATCGCCGCAGCCATGGCCATGGGAGCCGTAGGTGTTTGGACCGGCACCATCTGGCTCGTGTGCGAAGAGAACCACGTCGAGGGCCAGATCGTCGACAAGCTGATTGCGGCCGGCAGCGCCGACACCGTCATCAGTCGGGCCGACAGCGGCAAGACATTCAGGCAGATCCGTACGGCGTGGAGCGACGAGTGGGCAGCCGA
>JAGQSP010000584.1 GCA_020439485.1 Acidimicrobiales bacterium
ACGACCACCAAGCCCGGCTCGGCGGTTGGCGCCATTCCTGGCGTCGTTGTCGAGGTTGTCGACGACGACGGCAACCCGATCGAACGCGGTGGCGGTTATCTGACCATCAGCGAACCCTGGCCGTCGATGTTGCGCGGCATCTGGGGCGACCCCGAGCGCTACAAGCAGACCTACTGGAGCACCTACCAGGGCCGATACTTCGCCGGCGACGGGGCCAAGATCGACGACGATGGCTACCTGTGGCTGCTGGGCCGCGTCGACGACGTGATGAATGTCTCGGGCCACCGCATCTCCACCACCGAGGTCGAGTCGGCGCTGGTCGATCACCCCGCCGTGGCCGAGGCCGCCGTGGTGGGAGCCACCGACGCCACCACAGGCCAGGCCATCATCGGCTACGTCATCTTGCGCGGCGGCAATGAATCCAGCCCCGAGCTGGCCGAAGAGATCCGCGGCCACGTTGCCACCAAGCTCGGCGCCATCGCTCGCCCCAAGGCCGTTGTGCTGGTGCCCGACCTGCCCAAGACCCGCTCTGGAAAGATCATGCGTCGTCTCCTGCGCGATGTTGCCGAGGGTCGCATCCTCGGTGACACCACGACGTTGGCAGACGCCACGGTGGTCGACGAGATCCGCGATCGGGCGGCTTCTGGCAACCACGACGACGATTGACAGTCGACCAGCCATCGCATTGGCTGTGGCGAGAACGCCCCGCGGCTGAAGGACCGTCGGTCTGTGTAGACCTCGACGGCGTGTTGGCCGATGGTCGCCATCGCGAGCCCTTGTTGGCCCACGGCCGTTGGGACGACTTCTTTGCCGCGTGCGGCCAAGACGTCCTGATCGGCTCCAACGCATTGCTGGTGGCCCTGCTGGACCCGGCCCTGACCGTGGTGTTGCTGACGTCCAGGCCGTTGACCGTTCAGCAACCCACAGTCGAGTGGGTGTCGCGCCACCACGTTCGCTGGGACCTGCTGGTGATGCGCCCTTCGAGGGCGCAACAGTCATCTGCGGCGTTCAAGTCGGGTGAGGTCGATCGACTGCGCGCTGCCGGCTACCCCCCGATGTGGGCCATTGACGACGATCCCCGAAACATCGATGCCTACAGGCGTTCGGGAGTTTCGGCCACCTACATCCATAGCGGCATCTACGACCGCCAGCCCGGGAACACCAAGGCCACGCCCGGCGTTTGATGAGTCATGTTGAATACCGCCAAGACCGCCGTGCTCATGGCCGGCCTCAGTGGTCTCATCCTGTTCATCTCTAGCTTTTGGGGCGCAAACGGCCTCGTCATAGGCCTGATCGTCGCCTTGGTCACCGTCGGCGGCTCTTACTGGTTCAGCGACAAGCTGGCCATCCGCTCTGCCCGCGCTGTCGAACTTCAGCCGGGGCAGTTGCCCGAGTACTGGAACATCATGACCGAGCTGACCCAGCGCGCCGGCATGCCCATGCCCAAGCTCTACATCAGCCCTGATCCACAGCCCAACGCGTTTGCCACCGGGCGCAACCCCGAGAACTCCGCGGTGTGTGTGACCCAGGGCTTGGTGCAGCACCTCGAGTGGTACGAGATCAGGGGTGTACTCGCTCACGAGCTGGCCCACATCAAGAACCGTGACATCCTCATCGGTTCAGTGGCGGCTGCCATCGCAACCGCCATCACCTTCGCTGACCGCATGGCG